>CAYWMV010000035.1:0-17320 GCA_964459055.1 uncultured Ignavibacteriaceae bacterium
AACCGGAAATAGCCAGAGTTATAAACGAATCAGGAAATCTTAGAGTTGTCACTGCCGACGGTAACAAGCACTCAATATTTTCGAGTAAAATTGAAGTGCTGGTTCCTTCCATGGGACGTTTCAGTTCAATGGCATTTGCGGCTGTATTTAATTCATTTAAAATTAAATCAAGGGCATTGCCCGTTCCCACTTTCAGCACGTTGCAGCAGGGCAGAGGTGTTACTACCTGCAAGGAATGTCTCCCGTTTCTTCTAACAACCGGTTCTTTGCTTGAGAGTATTAAATCAAACGGCAATCCGGATAAAATTACGTTATTCTTTATGCCTCACGGCTATGGACCGTGCAGGCAGGGACAATATTTCATCGCTTTAAAAGATATCATTAAAAGTTCAGGTTTCAGAAACGTGGGTGTTCTGACTATGAATGACGAAGAAGCATTTTCGGATTTCGGCAACGATTTCTTTTTAAAAGGATGGATTGCAATCATTATTTCTGATGTTATTCACGATATTGAGAGTGCGATTAATTCACTTGCGTTTGATAAAGTTAATTCGCTGAAACTACTTGAACAGGAATATTCATATATTCTGGATTCCATTAAATCCGGAGACAATAAAAAGATATTTACACAGTTGAAAAAATCCGCTGAAGTTCTGAAGCAGATAAAATTAAAAAAACCGATTAGTGAAGCTAAAATTATCTCGCTCATCGGGGAAATATATGTCAGACGCGAAGAATATTCGAGAGGAGACCTTGTTAAGATGCTCGTGGATAAGGATTTCGTGGTTAAAACCGCACCGATATCCGAATATGTATATTACAGCAATTATCTTCTCAGAAAACATATTATAAACGGGATTTCAAAAAAGGAATGGTTTAAATACATTATTAAAGATAAATACCAGCGACTGTATGAACACAGAATAAAGAAAATACTCTCTGAAACCGGATTGATTAAATATGAAATGATTGACATTGACAAAACAATAGACTATGCTAAAGATTTAATTTCAGAGAAATTAATCGGGGAAACAGTACTCACTACCGGCCTTGCTTTAAGAGAAATCCTGGATGATTCCTGCGGTGTAATATCAATCGGACCGTTCAACTGCATTCCGAGCCGTGTATCGGATGCTTTGCTGAATAAAGAAATGACGCTCGAAGGGAAATATAAATTCGGGAAACTTAAAAGAAACGGTTACCCCGAGGACCTGTCATATCTGCCGTTTTTGTATGTTGAAACAGACGGCAACCCGTATCCGCAGATTACACAATCTAAAATAGAAATATTTATGATGCAGGCGGAAAAGATTCATAGAATGATGAAATCAAAACACTGATTAAAAAAAAATAAAACCGCAAAGCCGCCAAGTCCGCAAAGAATAAAATTATTGAAATAATTTTTTCTCATTCTTTCGGGTTGAAAATATAATAAAAATGTCAAGTCCACGAATTTGGAGGATGAGTGAAAACAAATAATCATGCCTTTGGTCTTTCCCGCGTATGCGGGAATCTACCATTTTTTAATAATTGATAATATTTTAAAAAGGCAGGTCAGGATTTTATTATCAGTTGATAATTCTTTATCACAGTCAAATCCGAAAGCAGTAAAACGACATTTGAATAAAAATTTTCGCCTGACGGTGAAAACGATTCATCAAAAACTATTCTGTCTTTCTCCCTGAGATTTTTCCTGACCGATTCAAGAATACGCAAAAACTTCTCCAGCATTCTGAAATATTCCGACTGAGATTTCTCGAGCGAAGCATCGGAAACCGGCTGAGAAAATAACTTAATAAGTGATAACAAATATTTCGAATCGAAAACAAAGTCGTTGAAGTTATATCCTTTGTCTTTTAAATTTACGAAATAATCGTTGAATATATTAATGAAAACCGGGAAATAAATTTTTTTCCCGGTTATTTTTTCAATTTCGATTATATTGATATTGTCAATGATATCCATTAATTCATTTTTCCGTGGCAGTTTTTATATTTCTTACCGCTTCCGCAGGGACAGGGGTCGTTCCTACCGACTTTGGGAGCAACTTTCACGGGTTGTTTTTTACCTGACCGTGCTGCTTCGTTTTCAGCAGGTGTCAGGTCCTGAGAATAACCCAAACCGGTTGTTGAATCGTGTACGGTTCTCACATTAGAAGGGATAGGTGAGCGCCTGGGAGCTTTACTCTGCTGTTCCTCGGGTGTCTGAGTTGTGAATTTAAATATTATATTCAGTACTTCCGAGCCGATGGAATCAAGCATCTCCTCGAACAATCTGAATCCGTCAATTTTATATTCAATGAGAGGGTCTTTCTGCCCGTATGCTCTGAAATTTATTCCTTCTTTGAGGTCATCCATCTCCCGCAGGTGCTCTTTCCATTTCTCGTCAATAACACTCAGCATTGCATATCTTTCCAGTTGTGCCATCAAATCGGAGCCGTATCTGTCTTCCTTTCTTTTATAAAATTCTATCGCTTCTTTTATTATTAAACTTTTCAAACCGGTTTCACCGAGTTCCTGGAATTTTTCTTTATTTATATTAAGTTTAATCAGAAATTTTGATTGTGCTTCGCGGACTAATCCTTCATAATTCATTTCCTGAAAATGTTCGGCAACTATCTGTTCCGAAGTTTTTTCAATGTATTCAATTATCTCATCTTTCAGTCTTTCGCCCATAAGTGCTCTTCGCCTTTTTGCATATATAACTTCTCTCTGCTGATTCATTACGTTGTCGTATTCAAGCAGTCTTTTTCTTATACTGAAATTATTTTCTTCAACTTTCCTCTGAGCTCTTTCGACAGATTTTGTAAGCCATTTATGATGAATCGGTTCCCCGTCCTGAGGACCGTATTTCTGAAGCAGTACAGCAAGTCTTTCGCCGCCGTATAGTCTCATTAAATCGTCTTCTGTTGAAATGTAGAATCTCGATGAACCCGGGTCACCCTGTCTGCCCGCTCTGCCTCGCAACTGCCTGTCAATTCTTCTTGCCTCGTGGCGTTCGGTTCCGATTATATGAAGTCCGCCTGCGTCCGCAACTCCCGGTCCGAGTTTGATATCGGTTCCGCGGCCTGCCATATTGGTTGCAATCGTAATCGCTCCGGGTAATCCTGCATTTGCAACAATCTGCGCTTCACGCTGATGTTGTTTTGCGTTTAGTACTTCGTGAGGTATTCCGCGGCGTTTCAGCATTCTCGAAATGGTTTCGGATACTTCTACGGAAGTCGTACCGACGAGAACAGGTCTTTTTATGTTTCGTTTTTCATCTATGTCGTCAATTACGGCATTATATTTTTCCCGTTTCGTTTTAAAAATAAAATCGTCCATATCTTCTCTCACGCAGGTTTCATTCGGAGGAATTACTACAACATCGAGTTTATATATATCAAAAAATTCTGTTGCCTCGGTTTCAGCAGTACCGGTCATACCTGCAAGTTTTTTGTATAACCTGAAGTAATTCTGAAGTGTGATTGTAGCAAGCGTCTGTGAGTCGCGTTCAACTTTTACTCCTTCTTTCGCCTCGATTGCCTGATGAAGCCCTTCAGAGTATCTTCTCCCCTGCAATACTCTTCCGGTAAATTCATCAACTATCATAACCTTGCCGTCCTGAATTACATATTCAACGTCTTTTTCATATAATCCATATGCTTTCAGTAATTGCTGAACTGTATGAAGCCGGTCGCTCCGCTCTGAATATACCTTGTAAAGGTCGTCCTTCTTATTTTCTTTTTCCGCTTCACTGAGAGATGTATCGTTTTCTATATTTGCGACTTCTGAACCTAAATCGGGTAATG
The DNA here is from genome assembly GCA_964459055.1 of uncultured Ignavibacteriaceae bacterium. Lineage (GTDB taxonomy): Bacteria > Bacteroidota > Ignavibacteria > Tepidaquicellales > Tepidaquicellaceae > Tepidaquicella. The sequence goes on from CAYWMV010000035.1 coordinate 3,791, forward strand.
TGAAAAAATCTTTTTCAACCGATGACGGGGCGAGGAATTCTCTGCCTTTTTCTGTTAAATCCGTGATATGGCTTTTTTCTTCGATTATAAAAAATAATTCGTCATCAACTATATGCATCTCCTTACCTTTATCACGGCTGAAAAATGTTTCCGTATCCTGCATTAGTTTCTTCAGGTCGGGATTTGCCAGCAGTTTCTGAAGCCTTTTATGCTTCGGTAAACCGTGATTTGCACGAAGAAGATTCAGTCCGATTTTATCATAGTCATCTTTTGTAAGATTTTCTTCTCCTTTTCCTAAAATACGTTCAACTTCTCCGGTAATACTTGTTATGAGATTTTTCTGTGCTTCAACGAGTCTCTTTATTCGTGTGTTAAGTTCATCGTATTTGTGAGACGGTGCATCTACGGGACCGGATATTATCAGAGGTGTTCTCGCTTCGTCTATTAATACCGAATCAACTTCATCAACAATGGCATAATAATGTTTTCTCTGAACAAGGTGCTCGGGATGCGTGACCATATTATCCCTCAAATAATCAAATCCGAATTCATTGTTCGTTCCGTATGTTATGTCGCAGTTATACATCTTCTTTCTTTCATCGGAATCCATATCGTTGAGAATTACTCCGACAGATAAATTATGGAATTTGAAAATTTCACCCATCCATTCGCTGTCGCGTTTCGCAAGATAATCGTTCACTGTAACAAGATGCACACCTTTTCCGGATAAAGCATTTAAAAACATCGGTAAAGTTGCAACGAGTGTTTTACCTTCACCCGTAGCCATTTCTGCGATTTTACCCTGATGAAGAACAACACCGCCGATTAACTGAACATCAAAAGGTATCATTTCCCATCTTATCTTCGTACCTGCTGCTGTCCATTCCTTTCCGACAAGCCTGCGGCAGGTATCTTTAACTACTGCAAATGCTTCGGGAAGAATTTCATCCAGTGCTTCTGCTAGGCTTTCATATAAACTGTCTTCAAGGTCCCGTATTTCATCATTAAGCGTTTCTCTTTCGTCAGTAGGTAAATCGGTTTTTAATTTTTCGTGCTTTTCAGCAAGTTCCTTTTCTATTTCACTGATTGCCCCGGTAATCCTGTTCTTTAACTCCTGAGTCTTGTTTCTCAATTCATCGTCAGTAAGTTTTTGAAATTCATCATAAAATGAATTAATCTCATCAACAACCGGCGATATCTCAGTGACATCCTTTTCGTGTTTCGACGGAAATATTTTTCTGAATAGACTTTTCATATGTTATTTATTAATTACTCTTCTTTTTTAACAAAATATTTAATCAATAAATTACCATTATTATTTTTTAAATAATAAATAAAAAATTTTCCATACTGCAGGTTTTGTTTCTGTATTTACAATCTGAAAATTCGTATTTGTAAAATCATTGAAATAATGATAAAATTTTGATAAATTATTATCTTATTTTAAAAAATTACAGAAAGAGGTAATACGTTTGATAAAAGTAGTCTTACAGGATAATGAGTCTCTCGATAAAGCCCTGAAAAGGTTTAAGAAGAAATATGAGAAATCCGGTGTACTGAAGGAGTTCAGAAGAAGAATGTTTTATGTTAAACCTTCGGTTGACAAAAAGATGAACAAGGAACGGGCTGTCAGAAAGAACAAGCGGCTTATAGATGAAGAAAATACTTAAAGAAACTTTTACAAATTTTGAACCCACCGGAGAAAATTCTCTTGTGGGTTTTTTATTTTATTAAAATTATTATTAGATTTTCATATATTTACATAAAACAGCCGGATGATGAAGAAGAATAATTACGTGCCGTACATTACAAATGCCGAAATAAAGAAGAGGATAAGGCAAATCGCACGCGAGATTAACAGGGAATACAAAAACAGCGTCCCGGTTTTTATCGGCGTGCTGAACGGTGCATTTGTGTTTATGGCGGATTTGATAAGGCAGATTAAGACTGACTGTGAAATTGATTTTTATAAATTATCGAGTTACGGAGATAAAAAAATCTCGTCCGGACAGGTGATACCGCTGAAGTCTTTAAACTGTGATATTACAGGCAGGGATGTAGTTGTAATTGAAGATATTATTGATTCTGGTCTTTCAATTAAATACATCAGGGATGACATTCAAAAACTGAATCCTAAATCTCTGAAAATAGCGGCTTTGTTATACAAAGAAGGAGTAGCAAAACTGGATTTTGAAATTGATTATATCGGATTCAATATTCCAAACGAGTTTGTTGTAGGTTATGGACTCGATTACGCACAGAAATACAGGAATTTAAATGGAATTTTTGTGTTAAAAGAAGTATAAAGGAAAGTTTATTATGGCAAATAATCAGAAAGACGGCAGGAATACAGGACCTAAGAAGAACGATGATTTTAACTGGAACAGAGTAGTAAAAATTGTTCTTGGATGGACACTGATTCTCATAGCATTATATGTTCTCGTAATATATACAAAGGGTGCAGACCCGAAAGCAAGTAACGTTACATTTGACCAGTTTCAAAATCTTCTGGACAGCGGCAAAATACAATCCGGTGTAGTAAAAATATTGACTGATAAAGGATTTGAATTCACCGGCACTTTGAAAACAAAAGAACGTTTTGTTGAAAATGGTCCGGAAGTGGATAGAATAATTGTATTATTGCCTCCCGGAGATGAAGTAATAAAAAGCATAAAGGATAAAGGCATTCAACCGCTCGAATTCAAGCAGGATGACAGCGGATGGATGGGTATATTGCTGAATGTTCTACCCTGGGTGCTTATAATAGTGTTCTGGGTGTTTTTAATGCGGAGAATGAACGCATCGGCAGGCGGAAGTACTAAAGGGATTTTCTCTTTCGGTAAGTCGCGCGCAAAAATGATGAATGAATCTTCCGTTAAGGTAACGTTTCAGGACGTAGCAGGAGCAGATGAAGCGAAGACTGAATTGTCTGAAATCATCGAATTTCTGAAGAGTCCGGCGAAATTTCAGCGCCTCGGCGGAAAAATTCCACGTGGAGTCCTTTTGCTCGGACCTCCCGGAACAGGTAAAACACTTTTAGCCAGAGCCGTTGCAGGAGAAGCGGGTGTTCCGTTTTTCTCAATCAGCGGTGCAGACTTCGTGGAAATGTTTGTTGGTGTTGGTGCATCGAGAGTCCGTGACTTATTCGACCAGGGTAAGAAAAATGCACCCTGTATTATTTTTATTGATGAAATTGATGCAGTCGGCAGGCACAGAGGTGCAGGACTCGGCGGAGGACACGATGAACGGGAACAGACGCTTAATCAACTTCTGATTGAAATGGACGGTTTTGAACAGAACAGCGGTGTAATTATAATTGCGGCTACAAACAGACCTGATATACTAGACCCTGCTTTGCTAAGACCGGGAAGATTTGACAGACAGGTCGTGGTTGACAGACCGGATGTAAAAGGACGAGAAGGCATTCTGAAGGTACATACGAGGAAAATACCGCTTGCAAAAGATGTAAGGCTCGATGTAATTGCAAAAGGAACTCCCGGATTTTCTGGTGCTGACCTCGCCAATATGGTTAATGAGGCGGCTTTGCTTGCTGCAAGAAACAATTCGGATGTTGTATCAATGCGCGACCTTGAAAATGCCAAGGACAAAGTACTTATGGGTACGGAAAGAAGAAGTCTTATAATTTCAGATAAGGAAAAGAAAACTACTGCTTATCATGAAGCAGGTCACGTACTTGTAGCGAGAATGATTCCCGAAGCAGACCCGGTGCATAAAGTTACCATCATCCCAAGAGGAAGAGCACTGGGCGTAACTACATATCTACCGATGGACGAAAAACATACATACTCGAAAGAATACCTTGAGGCAATGATCGCTTATGCAATGGGAGGCAGAGCGGCGGAGAAACTCGTGTTCAATGAATATACCACGGGTGCAAGCAACGATATTGACAGGGCTACCGGTCTTGCGAGAAAAATGGTATGTGAATTCGGTATGAGTGAAAAACTCGGTCCGATTTCATACGGGAATAAAGAGGAAGAAGTTTTTCTCGGTAAGGAAATCCACCAGCATAAAAATTACAGTGAATCGACCCAGATTCTTATTGACGAAGAAATTAAGAAAATAGTTAATGCAGGTCTGGACAGGGCATTGAATATTTTATCAAATCATATTGATACACTGCATTCTTTATCGGATGCACTTTTGGAAAGAGAAATACTTGATTCCGAGGAAATCGAAAAAATTATAAAGGGAGAAAAACTTCCCCCTGTTGAAAAAAACGGACAGAACAACAACAGTGCAGAAGATAAATCCGAAAAAGATGTTTCAGTTGATAATATTAGCATACAGACAAATTAATATCTTTGGAAAATAACAACAAAATTGATTTTAAAAGCGAGTTAAGAAGAAAGTTGATACACCTGACAAGTATTCTTGTGCCGGCAGGTTACTACTTTGTCAGTAAACCTGCAGCATTAATTCTTGCTTTTTTCGGTATGCTGGCAATGATTGAAATTGACCAGTTGAAAAAATCCAACAGGAATTTTGCAAAGTTTTATACAAAACATCTCGGCTCCGTTCTCAGAAGCGATGAAAAAAATTTTACGAAGCGAACTTATACGGGCGGAACTTATATGGCAATCGGTGTTTTTGTTACAGTATTCTTTTTTGAAAAACCGATTGCTCTCGGAGCACTGACAGTTATGATAGTATGTGATTCGCTTTCGGCTCTTGTCGGAAAATCCGTCGGAAGAATAAGAATATTTAAAAAAACTCTCGAAGGCTCGCTCACATTTTTTCTTTCAGGTCTTCCGCTCGTTTTATTTGTATTCCCGAGAATATCTGCTTATCCCGAAGAGGTCTATGCAGGTGTTATAGCACTGTTTCTTACTACGGTTGTCGAAGTACTTCCTTTAAAACTTGATGATAATATACTCATACCTGTATCATACGGATTTTTCTATTCTCTTCTCTTTACTTTAATCTTATAATCTATGAGTCTTCAATGCGGTATAGTCGGATTGCCGAATGTAGGTAAATCTACTCTGTTTAATGCACTGACGTCATCTCAGAATGCACAAGCATCAAATTATCCATTCTGCACGATTGAACCTAATCTGGGAACGGTTGTCGTACCTGATTTGAGGCTTGACGAACTTTTCAAAATTTATAAGTCAAAAAAAATTGTTCCGAGCACTATTGATTTTGTTGATATAGCAGGGCTTGTCAAAGGAGCATCAAAAGGGGAAGGACTCGGAAACCAGTTTCTTTCACATATAAGGGAAGTTGATGCTATCGTCCATATTGTACGGTGTTTCGACGATGATAATGTTGTCCACGTGAACGGTTCCGTTGACCCGGCTAGGGATGTGGAGATAGTTGAAACCGAATTAATACTTAAAGATCTCGATATTCTGGATAAACGTTTCGATAAAGTATCAAAGTTTGTCAGGATAGGTGATAAAAAATTCAAGAGGGAACTTGAACTTCTCGACGAACTGAAACAGCACCTGTCATCGGGCAGACTCGCGAAGTATTTTTTTGATGAACTTCATTACGATGATAAAATTCATTTATCAGATTTGCAGCTGCTGACAAATGTTCCTGTTTTATATGTAGCGAATGTATCCGATACCGACACGCTTGGCAACAAGTATTCTGATATTGTTAAGGAAATTGCCGGAAGAGAAAACGCAAAAATTTTGGTGCTGTCGGTTGAAATTGAATCGGAGATTGCAAATCTCACGAGTAATGAGGAGAAAAAGGAATTTCTCGAATCGCTCGGACTTAAACAATCCGGACTGGACAGGCTAGTTTTTGAATCTTACTCACTCCTCGGATTAATAACATTTTTTACTGCATCGGACAGGGAACTGCATTCGTGGACAATTCATAAAGGAATGAAAGCTGCGGAAGCAGCGGGAAAAATTCACACGGATTTTGAAAGGGGATTCATTCGTGCTGAAGTGATTAAATATGAGGATTTAATTGCTTTGGGTTCCGAATTGGCGGTCAGGGAGAAAGGTATGCTCCACGTCGAAGGCAGAGACTATGTAATTCAGGATGCAGATATCGTATTCTACCGCTTCAATGTATAATATGAATTAATGAGTCTGTAAATTTCATTCATAAATTCTATAGTTCACAAGCATTTATAAAAATCCGTGTTAATCCGTTTATTCCGTGTGTTCAGTGTTCCGGATGCGCAATGGTTATCTTTTTATACCGAATCCTATTATTTCAATTAATCTTATAATGACGATATCACCTTATCCAGAATCGCAAATCCTTCATTAATCTCATCTTCAGTAATAGCCAGTGAAGGTCTGAATCTCAGCGACTTTTCTCCGCATCCGAGTATCAACATATTGTTTTTATGTGATTCGGACATGATTTTATTCCGCAGTTCCGGTGTAGAACAGTCAAACGCACAGAACAACCCCAGTCCTCTTCCGTTTGAAATTTTATCGGGATATTTATTCTGAAGTACATAAATCCTGTTCAGCAAATATCTGCCCTGGATTTCAGCATTACTGACCAGATTATCTTCTTTAATTATTTCGAGAATCCGTTTGAACCTGAACATATCAACTATATTTCCTCCCCAGGTGGAATTAATTCGCGTTGAAGTCCTGAAAACATTTTCTTCGATTTCGTCTATCCTGTTAGTTGAAAGTACTCCGCATACCTGTGTCTTTTTTCCGAATGAAATTAAATCGGGCTGAACGTAATGTTCGTGAGCCCACCATTTTCCAGTTATCGCTATTCCTGTCTGCACTTCATCAAATATTAGCAGTATTTCATTTTCGTCACACAATTCTCGCAGTTTGATAAAAAATTCTTTCCTGAAATGGTTGTCGCCGCCTTCGCCCTGAATAACTTCAATGATTAATCCCGCAATATCATCCTTTTTTTTGTTTATCGCATCCTTAATTTCATTCACTGCCTGCTCTTCCGCTTTAATAACGTATTCAAGATTTTCTCTTTCTATAGGAAATTTTACTTTTGGATTGGAAATTCTGGGCCAGTCGAATTTAGGGAAATATTTTATTTTGTTAATATCAGTATTTGTCAATGAGAGGCAGTATCCCGACCTGCCGTGAAATGCTTCCCTGAAATGAATAATTTTTGTTCCTTTTTCCTCTTTGTAACCCTTTTGAAAATTCTTTCTGACTTTCCAGTCGAATGCCGCTTTCAGCGTGTTTTCAACAGCAAGTGTTCCGCCCTCGATGAAAAATATATACTTAAAATATGAAGGAATCGCAGTCTTAAAAAATGTATCAACAAATTCCGCCTGCTCCGTGGTGTATATGTCGGATAATGACGGCTTAGATACTGCTACTTCACCGATTTTTCTTATAAACTCTTCGTTGTATAGTTTAGGATGATTCATCCCGATTGGATTTGAAGAAACGAATGTGAAAAAATCCAGAAGATTCTTCTTGTGTTTTGAATCGTAGATGTAAGCCCCTTTTGAGTTTTTCAGGTCTAATGTAATATCAAACCCGTCAACAAGCATATATTTTTTTAAAGTGTTCTGCACTGACTCCGGATTTACAAATACACCGCCGCTCTTGTTTTTAAATGTGGTCATACTGATTTTTATTATATAATTTTATGAAATATTTTTATCCGATTTCTCCGATGATGTAATATTTTTCTTTTCTTCTTTTCAGAAATGTCAAATATTTATCGAGAATTTGAGGAGAAATAATTATTATCAATCCTATTCCGAGATTGAATGTTCTTCTCATATCGCTTTCAGGGACATTTCCAATCCTTTGTATTATGTTGAATATTTCCTGTCTGTCCCAGGAATTCCAGATGATTTTTAATTTCCTGTTTCCCGGAATCACTCTTTTCGTATTGCCCTCTATTCCGCCGCCTGTAATGTGCGATATTGAATTTATTCTGAATCTCTTCGTACTTTCCTTTATAAGGTCAAGATAACTTAAATGAACTTTTAGAAGTTCGTCTATTAGTCTTGAATTAAGCGTATTGTAATATTTAAGTAATTTATTCTTATTATCGAAAATATTTCTAACGAGTGAATATCCGTTTGTATGGAGACCGCTTGATTTAAAACCTATGCAGATGTCTTTTTTCCTGACATTCTTTTTATTAATGATTTTATTTTTGTCTGCTATTCCGACAATTGCTCCCGCAAGGTCGAAATCGTTTTTGGCATAGAGTCCCGGCATTTCCGCTGTTTCGCCGCCGATCAAAGAGCAGTTGTTGTTTCTGCATCCGCGGGCAAGACCTTTGACAATATCATAAGCGTTATTATTATTCAGTTTTCCCGTCGCATAATAATCCAGAAAGAATAGGGGAGTCGCACCGCATACCGCAATGTCATTAACGCAGTGATTAACTAAATCTTCTCCAATGGTATCGTATTTATCCGCAATTGCGGCAAGTTTTATTTTCGTCCCGACTCCGTCAACACTTGAGATTAAAACGGGATTTCTATATTTCCTGAATTCCGGCTTGAAAAACGCTCCAAAATTTCCGATTCCACTTAAAACTAAAGGGCTAAAAGTATGTTTAACCAGCGGTTTAATAGAATCAACGAAACTCTCTGCTTTCGTTATATCAACACCTGATGATTTATAGGATGCTTTCACATACAAATTTACCGAAACTAAAAAATCTAATCAATTCAGTTCGGTATGAATTTATTGTGATTTGGAAAAAATGCAGGAATATTAAATTTATTTCTCCTTTTTATCCGCTACCAGTACAAATTCCGCTTTGATTTTTTCGGTGCCGAAATGATTTTTCAATTTTTCGAGGACTTCGAAGGAAGTGCCGTACAGAATCAGTTCGTCTTTTTGTGTGAGATTTATTGAGAGGGAGATTTTTCTCTCCGGGAATAATGATGATATGTCGTTAAGTAATGTTACGAGCCGGTAAGGTGTGTCCATTAATATTACCGGTTTATCGTATGATAAAATTCTTCTGAGTTCTTTTTTTCTGATATCCGATTTAGGTGACAGGAATCCTTTGAAATAAAATCTGCTAATATCAAATCCTGAAGCAACTAGCGCAGCAAGTACGGAATTTGAACCGTGAACGAAATCCATTCTTATATTGAATTCTATGCATTTATTTATTAATAAATTTCCCGGGTCGGCGAATCCGGGAGTTCCGCAGTCAGAAATTAATGCAATGTTTTTCCCGTTCAGTAATTCATAGAATATCTTTTCTGTCTGTTCCTGTTCATTGTGTTCATTCATTGAGATTAATTCTTTTTTCAGTTGAAGTAATTTAAGCAGTTTAACTGACTCTTTGAATTCCTCACATACAACCAAATCCGCTTGTTCCAGAGACTTTATTGCCCTTATAGTCATATCGGCGGGATTGCCTATTTGTGTAGTTACAATCGTCAGTGTTCCGGTTTTCAATTCAGATGCCTGTGCTTCCATATCCCCCCTGTCCGCGTGATGTATCGGATAATTTCTGCGCCGGAACCAAATCCGCCTTTTCGTATTTCGCTATTATTAACTGTGCAATCCGGTCTCCGAAATTGACTTCAAATTCTTCTTTTCCGTGATTTATCAATAATACCTTTACTTCCCCTCTGTAATCGGAATCAATTGTGCCGGGCGAGTTGAGAACCGTAATGTTGTGTTTAAGTGCCAGTCCGCTTCTCGGTCTTACCTGTGCTTCATATCCTTTGGGAATTTCCAGAACAAGATTCGTCGGTATCAGTCTTGTTTCGCCCGGAGGTATTTTTATTAAATCCCGCGATGCAGAGCATAAATCCATTCCCGCCGAGTCTTCACTGTGATATTGCGGGATGATGCATTCACGCTCTTTATTAAATTGCGTAAAATAAATTTTCATATTTAATATTAATCAGTATGTACAGCCGTTTTCAAAAATTGCGGTTAATATCCCTAATCCCAGTCCGAGACCGAGAATTAATACAAGAAATGTAAATATTATTGCGAGAATTGTAAGGATAATATTAGAAATTCCGAGCCACATACCTACCTGTGCGGTAGTTTTTCCGGCGGGTGAAGATTCACCGCGTTTTATTGCCGACAATTCATTCTGCCCGATTATCCAAGCCGGTATTGCAGTGAAAATTCCGCAGGTAACCCAACTTAATATACCGAGAACAAGAGCCCAGACCGCAGCATTGCTTTCTTTCCTTGAAGGGTCAATGCTGTAATAATTCTGCTGCGGCACTTCCTGTGACGGAGGCGGCTGCTGCGGGGGAATTTGATTGTTGTTTTCCATTTTATTTGTTAATTATATTTTTATTTTCTCTTTATATACGATTAAAATAGATTTTTGTTTTGTAAAAAAAAACTGATAAATGTAATGCATTTTAAAAGATGTTTTTAATTGTTATGTTTAAACTTAAAAATTGTACAAAACTTATGAAAATGCGTAAATATTTATTGGTTTTAACGGTTTTACTTCCGGTGCTTTCGTTCTATTCCTGCTCTGAGGCACCTGATGTTGTTTATTTCAACGGAAAGATTTACACTATGGATAATAATAATTCCGTTGTTGAAGCGGTAGCGATTAAGGACGGCTTAATTTTAGAAACAGGCTCGAATGAGGAAATTAACAGCAAATATGAATCGGCAGAAAAAATTGACCTTGACGGAAAAGTTGTTATCCCCGGTCTGAACGATGCCGAGGGCTCACTGGTTAATTATGCACTTAATCTTTCCAATATATACATTGAAAAATTTGAGAGCAGGACTGTTCTGGAAAATAAAATCAGGGATATGACTTCACGATTCAGGGAAGGGACCTGGATAAAAGTTTTTTATTACGGTAAAGACGATGCAACAGATGACAGCATAACGAGTCTCGACAGAAGGTATCTGGATAATCTTGCTCCGAATTATAATTTGTACATTATTAACAACAACGGCACAATAGCAATATGCAATAGCAAAATTCTAAGTACTTTTAAAATTACCAACGAAACCGAACCTCCTGAAAACGGAGATTTTGCATATTATGAAAACGGTGAACTCGCAGGTATTCTTTTCGGAGAGGCGGTCAAACTAATTGATGAAAAACAAAGAACAATCTCCCGCGAGGATATGGCTAAATATCTTGAACTGTCCGGATCGGAAATTATTAAACTTGGCATTACTGGGGTCAGGGACAGAACACTGAACAAAGAATCAATTACAATTCTTAAAAATCTTATTGACAGTAACAGATTTCCGTTAAATGTTTATGCCGTAATAAGTTATGAAGACCGGGATTTGTTTAATGAATATATCACAAAGGGCATCGAAAAGAGTTATAAGGGAAAATTGTCAGTGAGGGGTGTATCAATAGATGTTGACGGGTCTTTTGAATTCGGCCTTGCCGAAATGTATGATAATTACAAGAATGCCAACATTAAAAATTTTGCATTTAACAGCGAAAATGATATTGACGATTTTGTCAAGAAGTCTTTTGAAAAGGATTTTCAGGTTAATGTAAAAGCAGTCGGAGATAAAGCGGTAAATATTACGCTCAATGTTCTCGAAAGAAATATAAAAGCAAAGAATCCCAAAAATCACAGAACGGTCGTTGAGCATCTGCAGTTCGTTCAGCCGCAGGATTTAGTCCGGTTCAAAGATTTGAATCTAATTCCGTCTATTCGTCCTGAAATCAATATTGACGATATTTCTATTCTTCCGGTTTTGATTGATGAGAATAATACAAAAAATCTGGGTTTGTGGAATTCTCTGCTGCAGAATTCGGGAATGATAATAGTCGGTTCAGATTTCCCGTTTGAAAACAGGACTATAATACCGTTCATACAGATGTATTATATGGTTACACGAAAAAGTTACGATGACGGAAAATCAAATGTTCCGGACAATCAGCAGATGCTTTCAATATTAAATGCAGTTAAATCATATACCGTCTGGGCTGCTTATGCTAATTTTGAGGAAGATGTCCGCGGCACAATCGAAAAAAATAAATTTGCGGATATGGTTGTCCTTTCGGAAGATATATTTAATTCACCTCCCGAGAAATTATTGACTGTTCAGGTTTTGAAAACAATTATCGGGGGAAAAGTGATGTTTAATTCAGCATCTGTAAATTAATGTCCGAAAACAGGTTAAGCAGTTTAATTGATATACTGAATTATTCCGCAAAACTGCTCGGAGATAAAGGTATTGAAGATTCACGGCTCAATGCGGAACTGCTAATGGCAAAAGTTCTAAGTTGCAGCAGGTTGGAACTGTATCTAAATTTTGATAAACCTCTGGATGAAAGGGAAAGGGATATATTCAAATCGTATTTAAAAAGAAGAATGAAAAGGGAACCGCTTCAGTATATTCTCGGATTCACTGATTTTTACAAATACAGATTTGACGTAGATAAAAGCGTAATGATTCCGCGTCCCGAAACAGAACTGCTGGTTGAGTTATGCCTTAAATACATACTTGATAATAAATTAAATAATATCAGGATTCTCGATATCGGAACAGGTTCTGGATGCATCGCAGTTTCACTCTCGAATGAATTATCGGGAAAAAATATAAATCATAATATAACCGCATCAGACATCTCGTCCGGTGCAATCAGTCTTGCCGAAAAAAACTCTTCATTTTACAAAATAAAAAGTGATGTCCTGTCATTTGCGGTATCGGATATTTTCAGTAATGATTTTTCACTTAACGGTTACGACATTATCGTGAGTAATCCTCCTTATATTCCGCTTTATGAATACGAAAAACTCGAACCGGAACTGAAACAATACGAGCCGGATATTTCGCTGACTGATTTTAAAGACGGACTTTCGTTTTACAAACGCATATTTGAATTGTTCGGACTGTCTGATGAACCTCACACGTGTTTTTTTGAAATTGGTTACAATCAGAAAGAATCCCTCGGGCAAATTGCCCTTAGATATAACATTCAGAATTACACCTTTCATAAAGATTATAACGGTATTTCCAGAATAATGGAGTTTGCGAAATGAAAGCGGTAGTGCAGAGAGTCAATGAAGCAAGCGTTGAAATTAACGGAAAAATTTATTCATTTATAAACAGGGGATTACTCGTATTTCTCGGTATTGAAAAGGGTGATACTGAAAAAGAATCGGATTACCTGTCAAAGAAAATTGTTGACCTTAGAATATTCCCTGACCCGGAAGATAAAATGAATTTTTCCGTGCGGGATATCGAAGGCGAAATATTGCTGATTTCCCAGTTTACGCTTTGTACTGACAGAAATAAAAGCGGAAACAGACCGAGTTTCTACTTTGCGGAAATTCCGGAAAAAGCATCACCGATGTTTGACAGTTTTGTTGATATGACCGGAAATTATTATATTAAAGAAAAAGTGAAAACAGGAATATTTGCTGCAATGATGAAAATTAAATTAATTAATGACGGTCCCGTTACAATAATTCTTGAAAGGGAAAATGAAAAATTATAGAAAAAAAACGCTCGCGGTAACGGGAATAGGCAGAGCAGGCACATCACTTGCGCTAAGACTTTTAAAAAGAAAATTTAATGTCCGGTTTTTAATAGAAAATTCAGCTGCTAATTCACGGAAAGCAAAAAAAATATTCGGCAGGGATAAAGTATATTC
>CAYWMV010000036.1:0-13436 GCA_964459055.1 uncultured Ignavibacteriaceae bacterium
TCTGCTCTCTTTATGACGACGGCAAAGGCAGTATCTGGATAGCCGCCTGTAAAGGACTGGATAAATTAGATGTTAATACAAACACATTTTCGCATTATACTCAAAAAGACGGGCTGGCAGATGATTACACCTATTCTATCCTGCCCGATGATTCGGGGAATCTATGGATATCAACAAACATCGGCATTTCAAAATTTAATCCTGATTCAAAAATATTCATTAATTACAATACAAGCGACGGTTTACAAAATGATGAATTTACGGATATAGCCTGCAGAACAAGTAAAGGAGAATTATTTTTCTGCAATATGAAAGGCATAATTTCATTTTTTCCGGACAGTATAATAGATAATAAACACATTCCTTCTGTTTTTATTACATCTTTCAGAATTTTTGATAATGAAGCACTTTTGGATAAACCTGTAACAAAAACAGATGAAATCAGACTCTCATTTAAAGAAAATTTTTTCTCACTTGAATTTGCGGCACTGGATTATACGAATCCTCAAAAAAATCAGTATAAATACATTCTTGAAGGTGTGGATAATGAATGGCGTAATTCGGGAAACATAAGAACTGTAAATTATACGAATATCAGCCCGGGGGAATATGTTTTCAGGGTAAAGGGTTCGAATAACGACGGCGTATGGAATGAAGCAGGAACATCTGTAAGAATTATAATCGCTCCTCCCTGGTGGGCTGCCTGGTGGTTCAAAAGCACCGTTATTATCTTAGTTGCGGGAATTATCGGACTTTCTTTCTACCGGCATTCACACACGATAAAAAAAGAAAAGAAACAGCAGGAAGATTTCACCCGGCAGATTATATCGGCTCACGAAGATGAAAGGAAACGAATATCGAAAGAACTTCATGACAGTCTCGGACAGAATCTTCTGATTGTTAAAAATCTTTCTCTTTTAGGCATAAAGCATCCCGAAAGAAATCCCGAATTGTTTGATAATATTGAAAAATTATCTTCTTCAATCATTCACGAAGTGCGTAATATTGCATATAATCTTTACCCGTATCAACTTGAACGCCTTGGTCTGACGAAGGCGCTGGAGTCAATTACGGAACGTGCATTAAAGTCCTCTGAAATAAAATTTACTAAGGAAATCGAAACAATAGACAATATATTCAGTCACGATGGAGAAATAAATATATTCAGAATCGTTCAGGAGTGCATTAATAATATAGTAAAACATTCGGGGGCAAAAAGAGCATCGCTGAAAATCAAAAATACAGGACGGGATTTGCTGATTACTATCAGCGATAACGGAAAGGGGTTTGATGTTAATGAAATTTTATCAGATAAATCAAAAACCGGCATCGGGCTTATAAATATGAAGGAGAGACTTAAATTGCTTGACGGAATATTTGAAATCAAATCTGCTCCCGGAAAAGGAACAAAGTTTAAAATCAAAATTCCATTAATCGAAGTGTATAAAACATTATGAAACCGGAAATTAAAATTATCATAGCGGATGACCATCCTATTATCCTAAAAGGATTGAGGGATATTATTCTTGAAGAATCCGATATTAAAATTGTAGGTACAGCCTTCGACGGCGAAAAAGCATTACAGTTAATTAACGAAATGAATCCTGATATAGCGGTTCTCGACTTTGATATGCCGAAAAAGAACGGACTGGAAATATTAAAGGAAGTTTCTCATAACGGAAAAGAGACTAAAATAATATTTCTTACAATGTATAAAGAGGAAGATATTTTCAATGAGGCGATGGATAACGGATTAATGGGATACGTTCTGAAGGATAATGCCGTAAATGATATTATAGAATGTATTAACAGCGTAAGTCAGAATCATCATTATGTAAGTCCCTTCATTTCAGGCCATCTTATCAGACACAGGCGGAAAATAGAGGAAGCGGAAAAGAAGATTCCCGAAATCGGAAGACTTACACTTACGGAAAGAAAAATACTTAAACTTATTTCGGAAAATAAAACAAGCAAAGAAATATCAAAAGAGTTATTCATCAGTCACCGCACAGTAGAAAATCACCGAACCAACATAAACATAAAATTAAATCTGAAAGGCAGCCACGCTCTCCTTAAATTCGCACTGGAAAACAAATCCCTCCTGTAATGTTTATTTTTCCACTAAGCACACTTAGAACACTAAAAAATAAACTCCTTCCAACCGGTTATAAAAGTATTTTACATTTTAAATTTAACATTTGAAAATAAGTATGATCTGTGTAAATCTGTCTCATCTGTGGTATCTATGTTCTAAATGCGTTATGATGGTGTTCCGTCCCGTGTCCACGGGACAATTCCGCGTGCTCTGCGTTCTAACAATTTATTCTTATACGTCTGTTAGTGTTAAAACAGCATCAAATTGTTTTTGTTATATACTCTTTTCTATTGCGACATTTTGTCGCGATTTATGTCGCGATAAATTCATAGTAAGTTGAAGGTCCTGATCCCTTTCGACTAATCAAATGATTCTTAACAAACTTGCCCAAATGTCTTTCTGCCTTCTTCTTATCATATTGAAATTCCTCCTCATACTCTGTTCTTCTTATTTTCCCTTTTATTTTAATGAATTCATACCCTTTCAGTTCTTCGTTATTTAAATTTTTTAATCCGGAAATCCTGACATCTTTAATTGCTTTATCTGTTCTCAAAAAAGTTATTACAACATTCATACCGTCATATTCAATAATCGGAAGCGGCAAATTATAATCTTTGCGCATTGATTTAAAGGTATCCATACCAAGAGCGGTTTCTTCCATATAACCCATTTCATTAAATATAAATGTAATTTTTTTATTTCTGCTATATGATGTTGCAGTGAAATTTTTCATTGCTTCAATCGTAATTGGTAATGGCGGTTTTCCCGGGCTTTTTATCACAATTCGCTCTGGAAATATTTCTAATTGAACTTTTGCCCCGTCAATAGTATAATCCCGGTGTGCAATTGCGTTTATAATTGCTTCGCGGATTACTTCAATAGGAAAGGATGGTATCTGCTGTGCTTTAAATTTTCTTCGGTCAATACTTGCCGGCAAAACCTTCTTTAACCATTCTTCAGTTTTATCGGGAACCAAAACTAATGCATCACAAAAAGTTTCTGTCCCAATTCTACCGTCGCCGTAGTGAACTTTTGCTTTAACGGCGGCCTGCGGAAATTTATTCCTTGGTGTTTTACCGAATAAAAGAATAGCATTTCCAGTTGGTAAATATTTTCCTTTTACACTATCGTATTCCAACAATTCCATATCTTTTAACTCCCGAAGCAGTTTTTTAGATTTTATACTGAAGTTTTTATTTGATTCCGAAATAAATTTTTGTAGTGCAACATCTGATAAACTTTCCAAATTATCGGATTGTATTGTACGATTTAGTTCGGATTTTAATTTTGCATTCTTAATTTTTGCTGATTCATTTTTCATTTTTGCCCATCTCATAAACTCTTTATTTACTTCTTCGATTTTCTTATGAAATTCGGGTGCAAATTGGTGAACTTTTACTCCATTACTAATCAAATAGTCAATTCCGGCATGGTCAATAGTAGGGTTTTTATCTTCGATACCAAACCAAACATCTGAGATTCGTGCATTTACAATTCGCTCAGAACAACTCAGTTTTGGTGCATTCCTTGCCCCGGGTGCGCAGGGCTCTAACGTAACAAATAGCCAGCATCCTGTAAGTTCTCGTTGTCGATTTTTTCTGTCGAGTAATGTATATTCTGCATGGTCTCCTTCTCTCATTTCACCGCGATAAGCAGTTTCAATATCACCGTCGGGAAAAACTAAAACAGCACCTACGTAAGGACTCGGATTTTTCTTGTTGCGTTCCGGAATTGATTTTTTCATAACCTCAACGGCAAGTCTCATATATTCTTTGGGATCTTTTCTATTATTTCTGTTTTTCATATGAGTTTGTTATATTACTTTATTTCCAATTTAATAGTTTCTTACATTAATCTTTCCTGTAACCACCACCAAAATTAGCGCAAGATAGTATTCTTTTAATTTCGCTTGAAATTAGACAAATATTTCACAACAAATATTACACGTCAATCAAATTAATTTAGTTGGTTTTATTCATATTTTTAAGCCTAAAACTTTTACCGTTTATAAAAAATTGAATCGAACTTTAGCGATAATTATTTTTATTTTTAATATTTGTTCTTTGCTATTTATCATTTATTTAGTGTCCTTTCACTTTTTTTTCATGCCCTTAGTGTTAAATTAACGTCCAGTTTGTTTCCGCGATATTCCGTAATTCCGTGCGTACTCAGCATTTCATTTATTGATTAAGTGTTTAGAGAATGAATCCGGAGGATTCAAATATTTATAACCAAAATTTGTGCATGCTATACGACTCCGCCAGGGTCGAATATTTTTTTATATTCTTTACTATAAATATACAACTCCTCGCGGAGTTGTTTTTTTATATAAATATGATACGTGTTCATCCGTCTAATCCGTGTCCATCAATGTATCTGATACGTAATGCCGGTATTCCGTCCCGTGTTCACGGGATTATTCCGCGTATTCCGCGGTCTGATAAAGTTTGCTCCCGAGTACTCGGGACGCAGAATTTGAAAACTAATGGAAAAATTCTTAATTGAGTACCTTTTCCTAATTCCTAATTCAAAATTCATAATTCATAATTAAGTAATTCTACCTATGCGTTACTACTCATAAAAATAAGTAGTTTCCTTGCTAAAAAAGTGCGTTTACCTCTATACACTTCATACTTTTTCTTTACTAAATTACATAAGCAGGACGAGGAGTAAAAATGAAAACATTACAAATAGTCGAAGATAATCAAGGTATGCGAAACTTAATCAAAAACCTGTACAGTATCTATTTTGATAAAGTTCTGGAATGCGAAGACGGCTGCGAAGCATACGAGGTTTATGAACACAACAAACCTAACTGGGTTCTTATGGATATAGTAATGAAAGAAATGGATGGCATTACCGCAACAAAGCAAATTAAAGATTCCTTTCCCGACGCAAAAATCGTAATCGTAACTGATTATGACGACAATGAACTGAGAAAAAAAGCAAAATCCGCAGGCGCCTGTAATTACGTGCTTAAGGAAGACCTGTCAGTGCTCGAAAACATAATATTAAAAAACTCTTTATTAAATAATAAATTAAAAATACAATAAATTAAAGGAGAAAAAAATGAAAACTCAAAAACACACATCGGAAAGTTTTACAATTATTTTAATCTTTTCTTTAATCACACTTTTATCGTTTAACTTTTCATTCGCTCAGAGCGGCTGGTATAAATTAACAGGCGGAACACCCGCAGATTTAAACGCCGTTTATTTCATTAACAGCGAGACAGGTTTTGTCGTAGGAGAAAATACAATTCTAAAAACCATAAACGGCGGTGCAACCTGGCTGCACAAAGAAAATCCGCCGGTTATGAATGATGTTTACACATTTAAATCTGTTTGCTTCACAAACTCAATGACCGGCTGGATAGCGGGAGACCTGTACAAAAGTCCTCCGGGAGTGCATTACAGAATCATACTCAAAACAATTAACGGAGGCGAAAACTGGACAGAATCATATACTAATTCCAATCTCGGATTAAACTCTATCTGTTACAGGACTTCTGACGCGGGATATACAGTAGGATTCAATGCAATTATCAAGTCAACAAATCAGGGTTTAACCTGGACTGAACAGGATTTCCCGAAGGGCGAAAACGACGATGTTACATTCAATTCTATTTGCTTTAATAATCCGTTAATCGGCTGGGCGGCAGGTGATGTGTATGTTGACCCGCCGGGTATTCATCAGGAAATAATTTATAAGACGTTAAACGGCGGACAAAACTGGGAAGTAGTATATCGCAGCGGAAGCATAGGATTAAACTCCGTTAATTTCTGCAATGCCTTAAACGGATGGGCTGTAAGTGACTGCGAAATTCTGACTTCTCATAACGGCGGGGCAAACTGGATAATACAAAAGGCTTACGGGGGTCTTAACACCTTCTATTTTTTAAAATCCGTTTTCTTTGTTAATTCTTCGATAGGATGGGTTGTAGGAGGAAAATTAGAAACAATCGGATATGAACACTCAAATGTTATGATAAAAACAACAAATGAAGGCATTAATTGGACAGAGCAGTCATTTCCGGCAACAATTAATAATTACCGGTTAAATTCAGTTTTCTTCCTTAACGAATTAACAGGCTGGACAGTAGGTGACGGAGGAGTAATTTGCAAAACAACTGACGGCGGGACAACAGACATAAAATCTAAAAGTAAGGAAGTGCCTGAATCATATTCGCTGGAACAAAACTACCCAAATCCGTTTAATGCAGTGACAAAAATTCAATTTCAAGTTGCAAGTGTAGGACAGTCTTCACAGACTGTCACCTTGAAAGTGTTCGATTTGCTCGGAAAAGAAGTAGCAACCCTACTAAACGAAAAACTACAGCCGGGAATGTATGAGGTTGCATTTGACGCGGGTAATTTACCGTCAGGTGTTTATTTTTATAAATTAACAGCAGATGATTTTTCGGATACAAAGAAAATGTTGATGATAAAGTGACGATAGTCACTTTATCAGAAATCCCGATAGCGAAGCGTATCGGGAATTTTAATTAAATAAAAAATTAAAATATTATAAAACGTAGGACAGCCTTTCAGGCTGTCGACCCGCCGTGGCGGGGAAGGCGTCCTACCGAAATAAGGAAGACTGTCCTACTGAAATACAGAAGGCTGAACCGCATAAAAATATAATATAAATTAAGAAATATATTTACTTAACAATTTTATTAAAAAAACAAAATGAAAAAAAATGAAAACTCAACTTAAACACAAAGTGCTTTCGAACAAAGCTATTATGCTAGCAGTTTTACTTTTACTGTTTTCGATAAATTTATCTTTTGCACAGTCGGGATGGTTTCTTATAAATTCGGGAGTTGATACAAACTATGCCTGGGACTGGACATCATTTGTAAATTCCAGCACCGGTTATGCAGTTGGTTCTGAGATGATAGGAGGAATAATGTTTCCCAGGGTTATAAAAACCACAAACGGCGGTGTTAACTGGAATAAAAAATCAACACTATTGGAAGATTCGGCATATTACTATTTCCGTAATGTTTTATTCACTAATGCCAATACAGGTTTTATAACGGCGGGGGGAAATCTGGTTAATCCATCAATAAGAGGAAAAATATTAAAAACAACTAATGGGGGCGAAGACTGGTATAACATTCCTCTGCCTGTAGATAAACATATGACGATGTTGTTTTTTATTAATGCTTCTACCGGTTATGCGACAGGACATCAGACGATATTAAAGACAACAAATACGGGTGAAACCTGGGTACTGATGACCTCAGGTGTCGGATATCTCTTTGCAATTAATTTCACTGATGTTAACACGGGGTATATTGTTGGCAATTCCGGATGGATTTATAAAACAACTGAGGGAGGTATTACCTGGACATCTTCTTCATATACCCCCATTCACTTATGGGGATTGTGGTTTATTAACTCAAATACAGGTTTTGCTGTTGGGGGCAATGATATTAGCACTCCAAATATTATTCTCAAAACAACGAATGCCGGAAACAATTGGGATACTGTACCCCACGCTTATCCTACTGGTCCGATGTGGTCTGTTAGATTTACTTCTCCCGATACCGGTTATATCTCATGTGTCTATCGAATACTTAAAACTATAAACGGGGGATTAAACTGGTATAGTCTGAATTTACCTGTAGATACAAATAATTTTTTAGCTCGAAACTGTTATTTTACAAACGCTAATACAGGGTATCTCGCCGGCCATGATGCTAATAGAAGTTATGGTTATATACTCAAAACAACCACCGGGGGAGAACTGACAGGAATAAAACCGGTCAGCAATGAGGTTCCGGCAGAATATATGCTGGAGCAGAACTACCCGAACCCGTTTAATCCGGTGACAAGTATAAAGTTTAAAGTTGCAAGTGTAGGACATCCCGATTTATCGGGACAGACTGTCACCTTGAAAGTGTTCGATTTGCTCGGGAAAGAAGTGGCGACGCTTGTAAATGAAAAATTGCAGCCGGGAACGTATGAGGTTACATTTGATGCGGGTAATTTACCGTCAGGTGTTTATTTTTATAAACTGGAAACAGAAGTTTTCACGGATACAAAGAAAATGTTGATGATAAAGTGACGATAGTCACTTTATCTGAAATCCCGATAGCGAAGCGTATCGGGAATTTTAATTAAATAAAAATTAATATGTAGGATATAATGTAGGACAGTCTTCCAGACTGTCATCAGCCTGGAAGGCTGACCTACCAAAAACAGGTAGGGCAGTTTCTTACTACAATTCGGTTTTTGAAAAGAACGGAGGGCTGGACTACAGAAAGCAAATTTAAATTTTAAATATGGAAATAAACTTACTTAACAAATTTATTTTAAAATTAAAATAAGAAAAAATGAAAGCATTTTCAGTTATTTTAATTGCGTTTTTATCTGTATCATTGATTTATGCAACTCCCGTTACCAACATTAATGCAGTTTACAGGTACGGGCAGGTTTTTGTTACATGGGATAATGTGGCTGCCGACTTATTTATTCTTTACAAGTCTTCATCACCAATAATACACGGATATAATTTAACATCAGCACAGAATCTCGGGAAGGTAAATGTTACTTCCGTTTGGAATTCTCACCAACAGCGGCTTTTAAAAATCGATTCGGCATCATCTCCGCTTTCATCAACGAAAGGATTGTTTGTGGCTACAACTACTGCAAACGGTTCATATTATTATGCTGTTACAACAATTACAGGCAACATTGAAGACACTATAATTGTTTTAGGCTCGAATTCTCTCTCAATGCCCGTTAGTGAAACTGTTGATGAACCGAGACCTGTCTGGCAGTTTGATACATTGGTAGCACCAAAATTATTCAATGCGTATGTTTGGTTTGCAACTAAAGTAACATCATCAAATTATCCTAAGATGACAAATGCAGGAACATATCCTTTGAACTTTGCAATTGTCAAACAGGGTACACAGTCTCCTCATCCAATTACTTTCTGGATGCGTGGAAGCGCGATAAATATTTTTAGTTCTTATGTATTTGGTACCGGTGATCCTAATGAATGGATAATTAGTATTGATGACTATTCTCCTAACTCTTTTGATTATAATGTGACATACTACTACGGTTATCATGAGAACTACAACTTATTCAGTTACAGTCCGAACCCGATTCCGGATACAGGCATAATATATAATTACACTTCGGCAATGGTAAGTCATACCGTAAACTGGGCGTTAAAAAATTTACCTCTTGACTCAACAAGAACATATATGATGGGTTGGTCATTAGGTGGAATTGGTCCGGTATTTAATTCATTAATGATACCTTCAAAAATTGCAGCAATTTTTATATATGTCCCAATATTTAATATGGCATCAATTCCGGATAATGATTTTAACAGGTTATGGGGAACTGCTCAAACCAATTTATGGACAAATGAAGGCATGAGAAGAAATGAAAGACTGAATGTGAATTATTTGTTAAGTGCAAACAAATTAAACTCGCTGCCGATTATTTATACATTTTGCGGGAAAAATGATATTGGAGTGGGATGGCCGGAGAAGATTGTTTTTTATGATTCAATGAATGTAATCAGACATGGCGGATATCACTTCTGGAGCATGGGTGATCATATGGGGACTATTTATTCAAATCCCTGGCAAATAGCTGTTTTACCACCCGGTATCTCATTCTTTACAAGATACAGGACGAATGTTTCATATCCAGCATTTTCTAATTGTTCTGCAAACAATAATCCCGGAAACGGTACTCCAACAAACGGCGATTCAATCGGTCAGATAAACGGATTTCTTGACTGGGAGGACGATATTATTGATACTTTGAATAAATGGGAAATTATTTTAAAAACCAAAGAACTAATAACGGTATATGACACACTTGATGCACCCGATTCCTGCACTGCAGATGTAACGTTGAGAAGGCTTCAGAAATTTAATCCCTCTGTCGGTCATTTGATTCAATGGACAAATACGAAAAATAATGTAGTAATGCAGCAAGGTTCATTTACATATACGGGAGGTTTGATTACTATACCTAACGTGAAAATTTACAATCTTTCAAACAAGCTTAGTTTGATAAACACTACAATTGGAATCAATAATAACGTCAATGATATTCCGACATCTTATTTGCTGGAACAGAATTATCCGAACCCATTCAATCCGGTAACGAAGATTAAATTCGATATACCAATAGATTCCCGCATTCTCAGGAATGACAATGTTGTATTGAAAGTGTTTGATTTGCTTGGGAGAGAAGTGGCAACACTTTTGAACGAGAAACTGCAGCCGGGAACGTATGAGGTTACTTTCGACGCCGCTGAATTACCGAGCGGAGTGTATTTTTATAGATTAACGGCAGGAGTTTTTACAGATACGAAAAAATTAGTATTAATTAAATAACAAAAAACCAATTTAATTATGAATTATGTCCCAAGTGAATCGGGATCGGTGAAGAAATTTTGAATTATGAATTATATCCCGGTAAACCGGGATCGGTGAAGAAATTAGTCTATCAGTTTTTTAATTCTGCGTAAAATGGCAAAGAAATTTTATAACTTTAAATTCCGAGAGTCCCCTCGTTCGCTAGGGCGAACTCGGGAGACTCTCCGGAACGGACAAGTAGTTTGGTTCAGGCTTGGCTTGGTTATGAATTTAGAATAAAAAAATAATCGTCCGTTGCGGCGGAACGAAAAAGATATTTTGAATTTTGAGTTTAAAAAATATTTCTCGCAGAGATACAGAAACGCAGAGAACAAAGAAAAAATAATTTAAAATAATTTTGTGCTTTTAGTGTGAATACTTTGTGTGTATAGTGTTGAAAATGCGTAATGCGAAAAATTAATTTTATTATTTAAGTATTACCATTCGCTTAACGGCAATGAATCCGGATGTTTCCATACGGTAAAAATAAACTCCGCTCGGTAAATCTGCCGTGTTTCCGGGGCTTCTGGAATCAAATGTTACTTCATATATCCCCGGTTGTAACTTCTGGTTTACCAAAGTCGCTACTTCCTTTCCAACCATATCAAACACTTTTAATGTGACAGTCCGGGAAGACTGTCCTACACTTGTAACTTGCAACTGAATTTTGGTCACCGGATTAAACGGATTCGGATAATTCTGATGTAATTCGAATTTCTCCGGAACTTCACTCGATATTTTCGTTATTCCGATTTGATTGGTTACAGTGATTGCATTGTTCATTATCGGAAAAGAATGAACAACCAAATCGCTCGCATCAATTGTATTATTGTTGTTCTTATCATACCATAATGAGGCAAGTAAATCGTAAAAACCCAATGAAGCCGAACAAGGTACCTTAAAACTCCTGCTGTAGTTGTTTGTTCCGGATGTAATATTTAGTTTCACGTCGTGAGCAGGGTCGGATATCCAGGTTGATGTTCCCGCTTTTCTTATTGAAGCACCTAAAAATAAACTTACGGAACCCGTTGAAGTTACATTGTACTGTACAGCAAAAGTGGAGCAGGGTTTTACTGCCGAAGGATTAGGTGTTACGGAATTGATTAATGCCGTTGAGCCCTGCGATAATGTGTATGACGGATAATAATGACTCAATATTCCCTGCCAGGTTTTCGTTCCGTATCCGTGCGAGGGACCTAAACTGCAGGGTGATGATGTTGAAACTTTTGTTCCCGTTGCCCATCTTACCGTTCCCCACTGGCACAATCCCCTGCCGTGACCGTTCGGAGTTGCATTCAGACATACGGGGTCGTATATGCAGGGCCACGTCGTGCCTGTTCCGCTGTATCCGTTCCCGCATCCTTTATTGTTATTCTCGGCGGAATATTCCGTTCTCATTACAACTCCGCTGCTGTTAACAAGTATGTATCTTGCGGTGTTGTCCACTGCCGAATTGCAGTATGAATTTTGCGTCGAGCCGAAAACCTGACAGTATGTATTGTCGCATATATCATAAGTTGACGACAACGGATTATAAACATACCACAAGCCGTAACTCCTGACAGCAACCGAAAACGCCCGGAGTGAATTTGTACCTCCGGATAATGCGCCCCAGCAGCCGTATATTTCAGCAGGCAAAACGTATTTGCAGTATGTTTCGAGTGTGTAATATTCAACTGTTGTGCAGTTCGTTCCCGTGCAGTTTCTACCGACTCTGATAGTGGCGGGAATTACGACCGCATCCGTTAAATAACCTGATGAAAATATTTTGTTGTAATCTCTGTCAATTATCTGATTTCCGCAATCATCACAGCCGTGATTTTCGTTTGCGGGTTCGTTTATTCTTCTGCGGAAATTTCTTGAATCGGTTTTATTTACATTAGTTTCTTTCTGAAGTTTTATATTCAGAATTATATCATCGTCCGGAAAAAGTTCAAGGTATTCAAAGGTTTTCAAGCCGAAGCCCTGACCACTGAATTTAATATCTCCGTAACGGTTTAAATCGCAACTTACGGAAGGTATATATAATTCATAATATCCGTTAATGTTGCTGTATGATATTGTGTTTGTCAGCGAAGACGACACTTCAATTCCGCTTAACGGTTTTCCGGAATATTCATCCGTGATATAACCGAGTAAAAGCGTATAGCCCGGTTTATGTTTTGACTGAATTATTTCCGGTTTCAGATTATGATTTTTCTGAATCGGGTCAAGAAATATTTTATGCTCCGTATTTTTATTTTCTGCAACGGTTATAGTGGAAGAAAAAACGCTGTAACCGTCTGCTCTTGCTTCAAACTTATATTGTCCGGGATTCAATGCTATGTTTATTGAGGAAGATTCTTTAAAATCGTTTCGTGAAATGTTTTTCAGTATTTCGTTATTCGATTCGTCATATATAATAAAACTCACGGGAATAACCGCAGCCCCGCTTTCGGAATCGAAGAAACGGAATGTTAATCCGGAAATGTTGTTTTCGGCACTTACACCCTTTTGCCAAAAGACGAAAACCGGAAGTAATATCGCCAGCGCAAATATAAATAATTTTTTCATTCCGGTATTTTATATTTCAATACAAACATAATTAAATCAATATACTCAATAATATTTTTTAAATAAATTTATAACGGAAAATATATTTAACCGCAAAGCCGCAAAGAACGCAAAGATATATTATTTAAAATATTTTATTGTTCTTCGTGTAAATTTTTGTGTCCTTAGTGTTAATATTAATTCAAAATTCATAATTCATAATTAATCTCTCCGCGTCTCTGCGAGAAATTATTCTTTGCCTCTTTGCGTGAAACACCTCTGTCATTTCCCGCAATACTTATCCAGCATCTTTTTTGCATTCTCTTCCCCCATCGAATACGCCTTCTCCCAGTCCGCGCACGCATTCACCATATCATTGAGTTCCTTATACGCCGCCGCCCTGTCGAAATA
>CAYWMV010000036.1:13536-17318 GCA_964459055.1 uncultured Ignavibacteriaceae bacterium
CGCACGCATTCACCATATCATTGAGTTCCTTATACGCCGCCGCCCTGTCGAAATACGCATTCGTATTTTCCGGATTAATTTCTATCGCCTTCGTAAAATCCGTTATCGCAATCGCATACTCTTTTAAGTTTCGCGAGTAAATCACTCCGCGATTGCAGTATGCCTCCGAATAATCGGGATTTAACTCAATCGCCTTCGTATAATCCGCAATCGCTTTTGCATAATCTTTCAAAATATCATAAATCACTCCCCTGTTGAAATAAGCTTTTGCAAATCCCGGTTTGAGTTCTATCGTTTTTGTATAATCCGATTCGGCTTTTGTAAAGTTCCGCATATTGTCATAAGAAAATCCCCTGTTGAAATAAATGTCTGCATCTCCCGGATTCATTTCAAGCGCTCTGTCGAAATCCGAAATCGCATTTTTGAAATTTTTAATGATATTATAAATAACTCCGCGGTTGAAATACGCCTGAATGTTATCAGGTTTTAATTCAATTGCTTTTGTATAATCCGCAACGGAAAATGCATACCTCTGCAGTATATCAAAACAGCATCCTCTGTTGAAATAAAATTCCGCAATATTGGGATTAAGTTTTATTGCAATCGTAAAATATTCCGCCGCTTTTTCGTAATCCCCGTTTTCAAATTCTTTGTTCCCGGATTCAAAATACTCCTCCGCCGTCTGTGAATGCGCTGTGCAGGAGATAATTACGAATATAAAAAGAAAATATATTTTCAGAAATTTCATAACATTCCTTTTATAATAATATTAATAATTACCGCCATTAATTACAACAGATAATTTTAATCTACCGAAAGAAAATTTCTTTAGATTTTCCTCATCCGATGAACAAGTTCATTGGATGAGGAACCCTATCTTCTGCGTCTATCTTCTATGACAATCTTCTACGACTAACTTCTATGACTCACTTCTCAAAAATTTCCTCCTGTCACCTGTCACATGTCACTTGCCTTGTCACTTGTCACTTTCAACTTGTCACTTGTTACCTGTTACTGCCTTTACAAATCATTTTGCTATTTATATTTTGTCTTCATCTTAAATAATATTTATTAAATGCATCTTACTGTTGCTCTTTCAGGTGTCTTAATTACTCTCGCTCTTGTATTTTATTCAATCGGAATCTGGTCTGAACGTATTGCGAGATATCTGAAAAAATGGCATATCATATTTTTCTGGTCGGGTTTTATTTTTGATGTGTGCGGAACATATATGATGCATAAACTGGCGACAAAACCGTTCAATATTCTGGAGCCGCACACTTTATCGGGGCAAATTGCTCTGTGGCTGATGCTGATTCATGCAGCGTGGGCAACTTACGTTATCTTCAGAGGAAGTGAAAAAGCACACAAAGATTTTCACAAGTACAGTCTTATAGTATGGCTGATATGGCTCATACCTTATTTAAGCGGATTATTTCTGGCAATAACAAAGTAAGAGTTTTGTAATTATTTTTGAATCAACATCTTCTTTGTCTCTTTTATATTTCCCGTTTCAAGTTTATAAAAATATACACCGCTCGGTAAATCACCTGCATTAAACCTCACTTCATAAACCCCCGCCTTCAATTCCTCATTCACCAAAGTCGCCACCTCTTTCCCTAACAAATCATACACAACTAACTTTACAAACTTGTAACTTGTAACTTGTAACTTAATTTTTGTCACTGAATTAAACGGGTTCGGATAGTTCTGACATAATCCATATTCCGTTGGTAATTCGCTTGATATTTTCTGAACAGGAAGAGGAACATTCGATATACCTGCCGAGGCATCACCGTTTCCAATACCTCCTGTATATTGTGCTTTCAGTAAAAACGGAATTGCCAGCATTAATCCTGCGTATATTATTATTTTTTTCATTTTCTTTAATTTCATTTTTAAAATATTTTTTAAAATTATCTTTATAATTTTATTTTCAGCCGTATCAGGGTGCAGTACGTCCGCCTCTTCCGCCGTCTGAATCATAACGGTTTGCGTCTGTTCCCGCTGCACCGCTTCGTTCGGAAATCCGAAGATACCACGCGTAATAATACCAGTACCCGCCTCTGAAACCCGCTCCGTACGAAGCCGCTCCGGGCCAGCCCGTTACATCGGCAATGCCGTAAACATTCAAAATCCCGTTACCGTGCTTGCCTGTGAATTCTCTCCCCGCCGGATTCCCGGCGGTTACAAAATGCTCCAGCAGGTTACCGCTCATTTCCATTACACCGTAATATGTTGCACCCGCCGTTACCCTGCCTGCGTTACTGCCGTTACCTGAGAAAATTCCTGTGCGCAAAGGTCCGTTAATTGTTCCGTTGTAAGGCGTGGTTAAATTGTATGCCGCATTTCCTGAGGTGGTGCTGTAGTTTGATGTTATATTTTCATTATTCGCTCCGCTGTTTGAAAGTGCATACGGACTGCTTGTTACATTTGTATTACCCCATGCGTATTCATTCGGAACAGGCGGAAGTGTTCCCCTGCAGGACTTTTCGTATTCCAATTCCGTAAGCGGACGTAACCCGCTCCAGTCAAAGTATGCAGTTATATCTGCCCAGTTCAGATTATTGCATGCGACATAAGGATTTGCAGTGCTGTATTTTCCGTTCGTAACTGTAATGGCATATCTGAATGATGAACCATTGTAATACCTGTATGTTGCCTGTTCAGATGTAAGGCTATTTAAAAACTCCGCATATCCCTGCTGGCTTATTTCAAACTTCATGCAGTAAAATGCATTATAACCTTTCGGAAATGAAGACGGTATCGGTCCGAGCCTGTCACCGCCGTAAGTGGAGAAATTGTAATACAGATTATCTGCTGCAGTTCCCACAGTTATTTCTCCTTCGCTTGTAACCTGATAAGGATTTGTTACGGTAGGATATTTATAAAAAGCACTTGTTTCCGTACCTCCGCTTCCAAGGTAAAAACTCCCTGACGGAATATATACGTGCTCTATAGCATATATACGAATATCTACTGTGGCATTATCGTCTAATCCGTTTGCACCGTAATTCCATCTGAGCAGGACATTTGATTTAGAAAATATACCGCTTCCGTCGGAGTCACGGTAAATGAAAACTCCTAAGCCCGGATTTGTTGTCATATTAAAAGGCAATGAGGGGTCAAGCAATCCGGTTGATATTGTGCTCCCCGGAGGATTGTTGTGTCCGGTATTATTGAGGAATGCGTGCTGCCACTGTCCGGAGTTAACTCTGAATTTGACAAACACCCAGGCGGCATCCCAATTGCCGGGTCCGGACGAAGTTCTCCAGGAATTATCCCATTGAATATCAAATTTTATTAATGTGTAATGATTCTGAACGTTCTGTCCGGTAAGACTGATGCCGGAAACAGAGATGTTGTTGGCAATAGATAAATTAATTGTAAATATAAGCAGGCAGGATACAAAAACTAAAAATGGTTTCATATCTTTTTTTAATTAATATCTTAAATATTATCTTTTTCTTATGATTTCCTTTTAAATATTATTATAAAATTAAATATCTAATAATTTATTTTTGCTAACTATTCAACAATTATGATTAAAATACGGAAAAAATAAGAATTTGTTGCAATCTATGGAATACTGTTTTTTACCATTTTCCCCTAAATTAAAAAATCCAAAGTATAAATTGCTAAGTGCCCTCAGTGTTAAAACCACCCAATCACTAACAACTAACTGACAATTAGCAGGACATAGGTTACACAAAAATTGCACAACATGGGTTACACTTTAGTTGTAGCAATACGCACAACATAGGTTACATTTTTAGAAATTA
>CAYWMV010000037.1:0-16769 GCA_964459055.1 uncultured Ignavibacteriaceae bacterium
AATATTGATTTTTTTGAAAATATATTACGTATTATGTGGCGGAGTTAGGGATTAAAGTTTTTGTAATATTAATGCTGTTAAAATTAATCAAAAGACCTTTAGGTTTTTTCAACATTTTCAGATAAGTTAATAACTGCGCCTGATGAACAGGTAAAATATTTTCCACCGATTTAATTTCAACTACAATAATATCATTTACAAGTATATCAATTCTTAATTCCGTATCAATAATTAAGTCTTCATAACAAACCTTCACATTTTTTTGTTTCTCCACTGTATATCCTGTCAATTCAAGTTCGTATATTAAACATTTTTCATATACAGATTCAAGTAATCCCGGTCCTAACTGTCTTTGAACTTCGATTGCACATCCGACTATCTTATATGCAAGGTCATTAACAGATTTTTGCGTTAGCATATAAAAAAATATTTTGATTTATTAGGAACCTTAGTGTTAAAAAAAAATAAACAAAATCAGTCGATAGAGAAACTGATATTCACCACAGCCGTGATAGTCTTTTCCAGCGAAGAGGTATCATTAATACCGTAATCCGATACTTCCGTCGAGTTCCTGGCATTAATCTGAATTACACCCGTTTTCGAAGATCGGACTTCCCCTACATCATTATCTGTTGCCTTAGCAATCTGCTCGGCACGCACTTTCGCATCCTGCGTTGCAAGACCAATCATTTCAATTTTCAGGTCGCTTATTTTCGTATAAATAAACCTCGGCGGTTCAGAATTAATGGCAATTCCCTGATTGATTAATTCCGTAACTTCGCGTGACAATTTATCAATTTTATCTACGTCACCCGATTCTACAGACACTCCCTGCGACAAACGGTATCCGACAATTTTCCCGGTCCCGACGTTCTCGCCGTAATATGCACTTGGAGTGCCTTGTTTGGATTCATACAAAGTTGTTGTATTAATAGAGGAAAACTTAATTTGTTCATCAGTAAATCCAAAAGCAATCAGATATGTTTTTACTTTCTTATTTGCCTCCTGCAGTTTTGCATAAGATTCCTGCATGGAAGACGATTCGTGAGTGAATGAACCGTCCCATATCCCAAGATCCGACTTGATTTCCTTTGAAGCAGAACCCGTGACTGTTATAGTAACATTTCTACTTGTTACGTTCTTCCATGTATTGGAAATAATTATTGCCCCGATTACAAACCCCAGTGCGAGTATTATCGCAAGCCCCGTATAATTAATTTTCTTTTCCATATTAAACGGATTAAGTTACATAAATATACAATATTACATCTTTAAAATATACATAAGTTTAAATCTATTTTTTAATTGTTCTTAAATCATCGGGAGAATACACCTTCAAACCGGGAACAGTTGTAAATATCTTATCGGCAGTTACAACTGATTCAATCCTTAACCTGTCACTAACAGCCAGAAATAATGCATCGTTTGTTAATAATCCGTATTGATGCTGAATTCTCATTGCAGTTAGAAAGTCTTCTTTCAATAACGACTCGAGTTGTAAACCAATCGCAAATATTTCCTTAATGAAAATCTCATATTTATAAAGCACTTTTACTTTATCCGGTTTACTGCTCAATTGTTTAGCAGGATTGGATTTTTTTATCATTTCCAATTGC
Source organism: uncultured Ignavibacteriaceae bacterium (assembly GCA_964459055.1). Classification (GTDB taxonomy): domain Bacteria; phylum Bacteroidota; class Ignavibacteria; order Tepidaquicellales; family Tepidaquicellaceae; genus Tepidaquicella. The sequence continues at coordinate 1,617 of CAYWMV010000037.1, forward strand.
CTAGCTTCCGAAATCATGAATATGTGCATTACTTCAGCAAGAATATTAACGGGAAGAATCCCATATATTTGCGACTTTGAACATCGTTCCAGAAGATTTGCGCATTGAACTGATTGCTTTATATTGGCGTAAATAAAAATATTCGCATCAATAATTAACGGTGTATTATCAGGAATTTGATTAAGATTCATTGTTCGTAATAATCTTCAGTTAATAAATCCTCTGCATCTTTTAAACTTAAATTAAATGGATTTGAGCAAAACCTTTTAACTGCTGCAAGTCTCATTTCAGTATTATAGAAATTGCCTTCCTTATATTTTGCAAGTGCATCCTGAATAATTTCATTAATCGGTATTCCTTTTTTATAAGATTGTTCTTTTAAATTACGGAATACCTCCTCATCTAAAATGGTTCCAATTTTTATTTTTTTCCGCTTTTTTTTGTATACTTCTCTCATAAATATTTATTTTCACTAAAATAATAGATAATAAATACATTGTCAAGATATTATCTTGATATATAGACTATTTCTTGAATTTTAATTAGAGATTGAATCTTTCGTTTTAGTGCTCTCAGTTTATTTTAAAGTGTTTTTAGTGTTAAATGCCTCCGCGTTACGTACGGATATTATTTGAAATGGTATTTTTTTAAATTTCATTTTCCTCTTGACAAGTAAAATCATTAAATATATATTGCAGTAGTTTAGAACTACTGCAATATGGATAATGAGATTATAGACAAATTAAAGAAACTGGGATTTAAAGAATACGAATCAAAAGTATTCGTAACGCTGTTACAGGGCAATGCAATGTCCGCCTCCGAAATAGCCAAAGAATCAAAGGTAATCCGCAACTCGATTTACGACATACTAAAATCATTCGTCGAAAAAGGCTACTGCAACGAAATTGAAACTAACTCAATCCTGAAATATGAACTTATAGACCCGAATATAATATTCGATAAAATCAAAAGGGATTTAAAAAGAGAGCGCGAGCAGGAAGACAGGAATCTGAAAGAGACGTTATCAAAATTAAAACCCCTTCACAAAGTAAAGGCAAAAAAACAGGAAGACCTGAACGTAGAATTAATCCGCGGTTACAACAAGCACAGGGAAAAGAAATTCCTTGACCTCTTGAAATCTGCCAAAAAAGAAATTCTCTTTATGATGAAATTTGAAGGATATGTCACAGATGATATAGACGACAGTGCTGTTAAATTCTTTTTAAAAGGCGGGGTAATAAAATCCGTTTATGAATATACGCTTGATTTCAAAGTCCCTGATAACTCAAAATGGGCAAATGCAGAAGAAAAAGATTTTCTCGATATATTGTCAAAATATCAGGATGCCGGGGAACAGTTAAGAATAAGTGACAAGTCTGTTCCGAATTTCACAATCTTCGACAGAGAAACCGTATTTATGTGCATAAGCGATAAATCCCTCCCCCGCCATCAGGAAGCCGATTTAATAATAAGGAACAAGCAATTTGCGGAAAACCTGATTCACATTTTTAACACTTATTATGAGAATTCAAAAACAATAAAAGAATACAAAGATAAATTAAAAGTTTTAAATTACAAGGAGATTTCAAAATGAGAAACAAAATGTCAAAAAAGAGAAAACTTACATTCCTTTTCATGTTTTGTTTGTTTAATTTTTTTATGAGTGATTCCTTCGCACAGTTTAATTATTACGAATGGAGACCTGTTAACAGTCCTGTCTCAACAGATTTACTTTCGGTTTATACTACAAACGGATATAATATCGCAGTCGGAGTAAACGGTACAATAATCAGAACACCGGTTACTGATACCGCTTGGAGTATCATTCCCGCTGGTTTTCTTTTTAACATAAATGCTATAAATTCTTCATACATCGCAGGTGACTCGGGAAAAATCTTCAGAACAACTAATCAGGGATTGAACTGGCTGGAATACAGTTCCCCTGCAAATTTTAGCATCAGAAATATATCGCCATTATTCGCAGTCCAGTATCTGAACATCTGCGGAGAAAACGGACTGATATACAGAACATCAGATAACGGAACAAACTGGTTTCAGGTAAATTCCGGGACAACAAATACACTGCGTTATATATTTTTCAATTCCTCTATTTCAAATTACAGGGCATACATCTGCGGAGACAATGGAAATTTTATAAAATTAATAATAAAATATCCACCTCTGCCTGCAGTTGTTGAATCATATAATTTGCCGACGGGATATTCAAATAATTTTTACGCGGTTGCCGGACTTGCGGATACATCAAACATTCTCTTGGCAGGTTCGGGAGGACTTATAGTTAAGTCAACAAACGGAGGATTAAACTGGATTCAGCAGCAATCAGGTACGATCAATAATCTCAGAGGCATTTACCAGTTAACTGCAAATGATATATGGATTTGCGGCGACAGCGGAACTGTACTGCATACAACAAACGGGGGGCAGAACTGGCATCGGCAGATTGTATTATCAAATTCGGATTTATATTCAATTACGGTACCCCCGACTTATCAGGGTGTTGCAGTCGGGAAAAACGGAGCAATTTTAAAATGCAACTTCCCTTCTCCAACTCTTGATTCAAATTATAAAATTGCTTATCTCGACGGTAATAATATAAAATCATATTTTAAATCTTCCGGTATTATGAATAATAATCCGTTAACAATAAACACACCAGGATTCGAATGGCCGAAAGGTTCAAATAAATATGCAATTTATACATCAGGTTTAAGTATTGCGGCTTATGTAAACGGAGTACTGAAAGAGGCAATGTGCTCCTTTAGTGGAGAGTTATTTCAGGGAACGACGATAAATGGAGTTCCTCAGACACCGCCTGAATTAAATAAAATATACAGAATAAGCAGGGGGGACAATCAATTTAACAATGCAGATTGGGCTAATTGGGGAAACATAGTCCCTTACGGTGCTCCCTTTGTTGATGTAAACAGCAACGGTATTTATGAACCTACATTAGATACACCGGGCTACTCAAACGCCAGCCAGATTTTATTTATGGCTTTAACCGATGGTTTTGCGGATAAACATTTTGTTGGGGAAGGTTTCGGCGGAGGAACATTACCGCTATTTGCCGATTTCAGAATTACCGCCTGGTGCTATTCTGATTCTGCTCTTAATGACGTTCAGTTTATTAAATATGATATAATCAATAAATCCAATTCAGTCTGGGACAGTACAATTTTTTCTCTTGTCGGAGATGCGGACGTGGGAAATTCGGAAGATGATTATGTCGGAATGGATTCACTCAGGAATATGTGGTACATTTATAATGGAGATAATAACGACTTTTATTATGGTATTAATCCGCCTGCCGTAGGAATGAGAATGATTAAATTTCCAATCAAGAGAAATGTTATTCCCTATGATACTGTAAAACCTTCTTCCGGTGCTCATTTTACTTGTACGGGATGTCCTGTCGCACCTCCTTGTGAAACAACACCAAACGGCGAGCCGCTTGGTGCATATAATATGATGAAAGGATATAAAAAAGATTTATCCCCCTGGATGAATCCTGTCTTCACACCTCCGATACAAACAAAATTTACTTACTCCGGTGAACCTGAATTTTCATCCGGCTGGACTGAATTCAACGGACGCGTATTGAATTGCGGCGGACCGAATGGGACCATACTATTTCCTTCACCTATAGGTGACAGAAGATATTTACTGAACTGTGCTGCTCCTGATTTTAAAATATTTCCGGGTGATACTCAGACTGTTGTTATTGCTCAGATGATTGCAAAAGGAAATTCAAATTTAAATTCAGTAACAAAGTTAAAATATTTATCTGATATTGTAGCAGGATTTTATAATAACGGCGGTCAGTTTCAGTCTAACACAGTCTCCGGTATTGTCAGATACGCCGATAATAATCAGCCCGTTTCAGCAGGTTACGTTAAGGCACTGAAACTTCATCTCAATACTCTTGAGTTTGAAACGGTTGATTCCACAGGAATTTTACCGGACGGCACTTACTCCCTGACAAATGTGAGAATAGATTCTATTTACATCAGACCTTATCCGAATTCAACTCCGGTTGTTGACTTCATTCCTACTTTCTATCCTTCTTCACTACAATGGGAAACTGCAACTAAACTTTATGTAAATTCCAATCTCACAAATATTAACGTTGGTGTAATTAGAGTAAATGTTACTCAATCGCCTGGAACGATATCCGGAACGGTATTTAAATCACAGAAAAGCGGACTGAATGAAGCACTCGTTTATGCAAAACTTAATAATGTAATTAAAGGATTTGCGATTTCGGGAAATAACGGAAATTACATCATAAATAATATCCCTGCAGGGACCTACAACGTAATTGCAAACAGATCGGGATACTATTCGGACAGTACAACCGTTGTAGCAACAGGCGGAGCGATGAGTAATATTAATTTTTCACTGCTGCCCTATTATACTTCAGTCAAAAATATTTCAGCCGAAGTTCCGGATAAGTATCAATTGTATCAGAATTATCCGAACCCGTATAATCCGATAACGAAAATAAAGTTTGATGTTCCCTCCCCCTACCCCCTCCAAAGGGGGACATCAGTCGTGCTGAAAGTGTATGATTTGCTGGGGCGGGAGGTAGCAACGCTTGTGAATGAGAAATTGCAGCCGGGAACGTATGAGGTTACATTTGACGGGAGCAGACTCGCAAGTGGTATATATTTCTATAGACTGCGAACAGAATCATACACCGAAACGAAGCGAATGATATTGGTAAAATAGAAATATTATTATGAAACTTAGAAGAAAATATATTTTGAAATACTTAAGAAATTTTATTAAGAAAATGAAAAGCAAAACTTTCTTTATTTCAGTGTCTATGATTTTATTACTGATGATTTCGGAATGTGCATTTACTCAGTGGGTAAATCTTAATTCTCCCGCAACGAGGGTAACAGGAATAACAAGCATTAATACAAACCTTATGATTGCAGCAGGATTAGATGGAGTATTTCTTTCTTCTGATAACGGTAATAACTGGACGCCAAGAAACAACGGTATCGACAGCATATTTATATATAGAATAACTTCATCAGGAAACAATATTTTTATTTCCTCTTCAGGCACAAATCCTAAGATTTACCGTTCCTCAAATCTTGGACTAAACTGGACTGAGGCAATTAATGGATTGCCGTCATTATACGCGATTGTGCTTTACGCATCGGGTAATTACGTGTATGCAGGTTTCAATGGAGGTTTGTATTATACGACAAACAGCGGATTAAACTGGGTATCCGCAAACTGGTCCGGAAAAACACCTGCTTCATTCGTTAAGTTTGGCGGAACTCTCTTTGCAGGCACATCGGGAGATGGTGTATTCAAATCAACTGACAATGGTATTAACTGGACAGCCTGTAACAACGGTCTCACAACATTAAACATCAGGGCTCTTGAAGTTCTGGGAACAGATTTATTCGCGGGTACATATTTTGGAGGTGCCATATACAAATCTACGGATAACGGAGACAACTGGGCTGAAGCCAACAGCGGGATACAGCACCTTTGGATTTCATCACTTGCAGCATACGGCAGTGCCAATATCTTTGCGGCAGCAAATGACTACTCGGGCTGCATTTACCACTCGACCAATGCAGGGCAGAACTGGATAACAAAAAATCAGGGTTTCGGGAGTAATATATTAAGATTTGAATGCCTGTACTTCGCCAATGACTATGTATTTGCCGGCACATATTCAACCAATATATGGAGGCGTTCGGCAATCGAAATAATCGGAATCAAGAACATATCAACCGAAATTCCGGATAAATATCAATTGTATCAGAATTATCCGAATCCGTTCAATCCGGTAACGAAAATAAAGTTTGATGTTCCTATGGATTCCCGCCTGCGCGGGAATGACAATGTCTCGCTGAAAGTGTATGATTTGCCGGGACGGGAAGTTGCAACACTGCTTAATGAAAAATTACAGCCGGGAACTTATGAGATTACATTTGACGGGAGCAAACTTGCGAGCGGTATGTATTTCTGCAGATTGAAAGCAGATAATTTTTCACAAACGATTAGGATTGTACTGGTTAAGTAGGATATAGATTTTTAGGGAAGGGATTACATCCCGCAGTGATTTGGAGTTAGTCGCTGCGGGATTTTTGTAACATTAACTTGTTATGTGGAGATAGTAAAAAAAAGGCTAAAACGGTTAAGTAGTTATCTGCTTTTTAATTAATTTCCAGTACTAACAAAAATTGTTTTGTAATCAAATATCCGGCAGGAAAGAGCTACAAAACCTTCTCAGGCCGGAGAGACTGTATGAAAATAGATTATCAAACATTATAAAATCGCAAAAACCTTCCCAAGCCGGAGCTTGGGAAGGAGTATTTTCGAGTTTTTACATAGGCTCCGGAGCTTGGGAAGGAGTATTTTCGAGTTTTCACATAGGCTCCGGAGCTTGGGAAGGAGGATTTTTGAAAACCCGCATTATTAAATGGATTCCCGCGTACGCGGGAATGACAAAATGATTGATTCTTAGTTATCACTTATACTCAAAAGACATACTATATATAAAATATCATCAAAATAGTAACTTAATTCAGTTCTAAACAGCCAGATTTTTCCCGAATTAAAACTATTGATTATATCTTTGCTAATTTTTAGATTAGTGAAAACGTATTTATTACGATGACTTATAAATTCAGCAGAGAAGTAGAAAATAAAGCACAAGAATTCATATCATATCTTTCTGATAAAGGATTCAATGCCGAAATAGTGGAAAATTCCTACAGGGATTATTCCGTTAAAATTTTTATAGCAAGAGAAAATTTCTCCGTTGGGAATGCATCTATTTATTTCAGCCCGACAAAAAATAAATATTCAATCGTACTGATTGAAATTACCGCAGGATTCAGGGAGGAAATTGAAAAGTTGTGGTATGAAATGAATTTTGATTTTAAACCGCCTGTATATAAAGATAAAGGGATAGAGATTGATGTTGACGGCGCATTCAGAACAGACGTGACTAGTTATGCCTCTATTATACGGAAAGACGGCGTTGTAATAGAAAAATTATCGGGTGTTCTGAATGAATCAGAGGTTCTCGGCTCGCATCAGGTTGCGGGAGAACTCGCAGGAGTTATTGAAGCACTGAAATGGTGCGGAAAAAATAATATTAATAAGGTTACTATTTTTTATGATATGAAAGGAATTGAAATGTGGGCTACGGGTAAATGGAAAACGAAAAAAGATATAACAAAATCATATTACAATTTCTTCAGGGATAATAAAATCAAAATAGACTGGGTGAAAATTGACAGTCATACGGGGGTTAAATGGAATGAAGAAGCAGATAAACTCGCAAAAAAAACAATCACAGAATACCACAGAACCGTCAGACGTCGTAAGTAGGATATTTATACCCGCCCTTGCTGAAGAAAGAAAACGCAAAAAGAATAAGACTTATTACTAAAGCAATAATTCCGAAAATTAATCCCGTTAATGCCATAGACCTGTTCTTTGCCGGGGACTCTCCCCTGCTTATTCTTTTCAGTTCGATTATTCCCGTGATAATAGCAGTCAGAGCAGGAACGTAATGATAAAACAGGCAACAGGGAATTATCGAAATAATTCCGAAAATCAGAGATATAGCACCGAGGGATGATTTTTTAGGAACTGAATATTGTGAAGTTTTATAATTATAAACAGGTGCAGTTCCCTGCATTAATGGGGCACCGCATTTACTGCAGAAACTTGTATTTCCGAAATTAATATGTGAACAGTTCTGGCATTTCATATTTTTCTTTCTTGTTATTGCAAAATACAAATTTTATTTGTTTAAAAATACAAAGGAACTTATACTTGTACTAATTTTTAATATCCTTCAAGAAAAAGAAGTATTTCACGCGAAGACGCAAAGCAATGACGCAAAGAAAAATATTTCTCAGTTTTTTAAGTGCAAAGTTTTGTGTATTTAGTGTTATAATAAATTCACTGTCTATGTTTTTCAGATTCATCATGTAAGTTTTTATTAAGATTCTTTTTGACTGTTAAGTAAATTCTAATATTAATATTTTGAATAAAAATTAAATTTAAGATTATGGCAAGAACTGTAAAAGTTCCTAAGGGAACACAAATAACCTGTAAATCCTGGCTTACCGAAGCACCAATGAGAATGCTGATGAACAATCTCGACCCGGAAGTCGCAGAAAAGCCTGAAGAACTTATTATATACGGAGGAAGCGGAAAAGCCGCAAGAAACTGGGAGTGTTACGATAAAATTGTTGAATCACTGAAGAATCTCGAAGAAGACGAGACTCTGCTGGTTCAATCAGGAAAACCGGTTGCTATTTTTAAAACACATAAAGATGCACCGAGAGTTGTGATTTCAAATTCACAGTTGGTTCCGAAATGGGCAACCTGGGATGAATTCAGACGACTTGAAGGACTCGGTCTGACTATGTACGGGCAGATGACTGCGGGTTCGTGGATATATATCGGTACGCAGGGAATTCTGCAGGGAACTTATGAAACATTTGCCGCCTGCGCCAAAAAACATTTCGGCGGAACGCTCGAAGGAAAATTCGTTCTGACTGCAGGACTCGGCGGAATGGGAGGAGCCCAGCCGCTTGCAGCAACTCTTAACGGTGCGGCTATTCTTGGTATTGACGTAGATAAATCAAGGATTCAGAAAAGAATTGATACGGGATACTGCGACGTAATTACCGAAAACCTTAATGAAGCACTGAAAATTATTCTTGAAGCAAAGAATAATAAAAAAGCAATTTCGGTCGGACTTGTCGGTAATGCCGGTGAAGTACTACCGGAAATTCTTAAAAAAGGAATTATACCCGATGTATTAACCGACCAGACATCAGCACACGATATGCTGAACGGTTATGTTCCGATGGGAATGACTTTCGAAGCGGCGCTGGAATTGAGGAAAAGAGACACAGTAAAATATCAGGAGCTCGCACGTAAGACAGCAGTTATTCATTGCCGAACAATGTATGAATTTATGAAAAAAGGTGCAATTACGTTTGATTACGGAAACAATCTTCGGGGCGAAGCGGAAGCAAACGGATTCAAAGAAGCGTTTGAAATTCCGGGTTTTGTTCCCGAATATATCAGACCGCTTTTCTGCGAAGGGAAAGGTCCTTTTCGATGGGCTGCACTATCAGGCGATCCGGAAGATATCTATGCAACTGACGATGCAATTATGGAAGCGTTTCCTGATAATATACTCCTTCACAAATGGCTGAAAGCCGCTAAAGAGAAGGTACACTTTCAGGGTCTTCCTTCGAGAATCTGCTGGCTCGGGTACGGTGAGCGTGAAAAAGCCGGTAGAATATTCAATAATCTCGTAAAGACAGGAAAAGTAAAAGCACCGATAGTTATCGGCAGAGACCATCTCGACTGCGGAAGTGTTGCTTCGCCTAACAGGGAAACTGAAAAAATGAAAGACGGTTCTGATGCAATCGCGGACTGGCCAATACTGAATTTTGCTTTACACTGCATCGGCGGCGCTACATGGGTTTCTCTTCATCACGGAGGCGGAGTCGGCATCGGAAATTCAATTCACGCAGGAATGGTAATAGTCGCAGACGGAACGCGCGAAGCGGAAATCAGAATGCAAAGATGTTTCACTTATGACCCGGGAATGGGTATTGTAAGACATTGTGACGCAGGATATGATGAAGCGCTGGAGAACAGGAAGAAGTTCGGGATTAAAATGCCTATGATTTCCTGATTGATTGGGTGATTGGGTAATTGAATGATTGGATGATTGGGTGATTGGGTGATTGGGTAATTGAATGATTGGGTGATTGGATGATTGGGTAATTGGGTAATTGGGTGATTGAATGAATGATTGATTGGGTGATTTTCAATAATTGATTTTATTGAGTACAAATCACATTTTTAATGCAAAACCGCGGAGCGGTGAAATATTTGTAGAAATAGTATAAAGAAAAATATAACCCCGGAGGTGTGACACAAAAATAGAGAATTGAAAAATCTATGTCACCCTTTCGGGATTTTCGAATATTGAGAAGTCATTTCTCTTCTGATTTTTTCTTCAGTCTCACTCCGTATTTTATCCTTTTGTTCCGTGTTTCGGATACGTTGTAATTGTTTCAGGAACGCAACAAATTCTCAATGAACTGAATTATTTCTGTTTTTAATTTTTCGAAATGGGAACCTGTTCCCGGTCCGGAAAAGCCGGTATGAACTTTCATTACATTGTGATTTCTGTCAAGATATATTGTTGTGGGATATCCTTTGAACTCTTTTATAAACGGTAACGCTTCGAATAAACTTTTCCTGTTCGCTTCACCTGCATATAAAATCGTATATTCCGCATTTAACTGCTTTGCGAACCTTTCAATCCGTTTTTTTGATTCTTCAAAATCTTTTGATTCAAATGACAATCCGATTATTTCCAGTCCTTTCGGCTGATAAGTCTTATATAATTCCGCAAAAAGTTTTGTCTCATCCATACAGTTAACGCACCAGGATCCCATTATTTGAAGAATGACAACCTTGTTCTTGAATCTCTCATCCGATAAACTGACTTTGTTATTATTCATATCGGGAAATGAAAATTCAATCTTTACGTCTTCTTTCACCTGTGATAATTTTCCGGCATCGGGCAGTTCCGCATCCTTGTTTTTAATTGCTTTCCATTTCTCCTGCCACGCCGGTCCGCCGATTAATATTCCGTCTTCAATAATATTGCTGTCTTTTATTGTTGCTTTAAATAATATCGTGTGTGAACCGTCGGCAGCCGAAAGTAAAAATTCATTTCTGGAAACAACTCCTTCAAGATATCTGTAATCACCGGCTGCGGATAGAAATGTGCCTGTTAACTTATTTCCTTCCTGTATAAACTCCCCTACCATTTTATATTCATCCGAATCTCCAGGCTGCATAATGGTTTCCCATCTACCGGAAATATCAAATGCGGGAGACTGATTTTTCCCTTCGAACCTTTCAGTCTTTCCCCACACAGCATAAAATGGTATTCCGTAATTGCTTCTGCTTCCGTAATGAAAGTATTCCCCTGCTATTGAATCTGCTTCATACATCTTCGCTTTAATTTCATCCTTGAAAACCGGCATTTTGATAAAAACAGAATCGCCGGAATAGTAAATTTCATTTACTTTAATCTTCTCTTCTGCATTCATAATTTCCATTTGCTCTGTTCCGTCCTGACTCCTCAAAAAGGAAAATGTAAAAGGAATTTCTTCTCTTAAATCGTTTTTCTGTATTGTTAATACAGCCCGCCAGTTACCTGTCTTCATTTCCATTTCTTTTTTTGAACAGGAAAGAAATATTATACCCACGGACAGAAATAAGGTTATCGCTTTTTTCATATCAGGAATCTCCGTATTTTTTTATGTTTTCTAAAAATCTTTCCGATAAACCTGTCATATCTTTTTTATTGACCGCACACTGCCTGCACATCTGAATATCTTTTTCCGCAGCCCCGAATCTGCTTGTTATATAATAAAGGAATCCCCTTTCAAAATAAGCAAAATCATCAGAAGGTTTATTCAATATTATCTCCGAAAGTTTCGTTATTTCATTATTTATATTCGTGTAATTTATAATCACATCCTGTGTACTAAATGACGAAAAAAACTGAACAGGGTTTATTTTTAAAATTGTATCAATGTCCCTGTACAGATTAAGTGTATCATCCATAATACTGTAAATTGTAGCGCGTGTTATCAGATAGTTAGCGTTTGCAGGGTCAAACATCATCGCCTTGTTAATATCAATCAGAGCAAACTCAAAATTTCCGAGTTTTACATATGCCTGAGTCCGCGCAGAGTAACCGTATGCGTTTCCCGGATCATACAGAACCGAGTTATTGAAATCATATAAAGCAAGTTCAGGTTTCCCGGTTTTCAAATAAACGTATCCTCTTTCTCTGTAATATTGCGCGAAGTTCGGTTTGAGTGTGATTGCGGATGTGTAATCCGCAAGAGCCGCATCGAATTTATTGAGAATTTCAAAACACCTGCCACGCTCGCTGTATGCCTTTGCGTCAGAAGCGTATGCACTCAGATATTCGTTATAATATCTGATTGCTTTTTCATAATCACCGATTGAATAATGCCTGTATGCATTATCGTAAGATTCTACACCCTTGTTCTGAGAATAAGCCTCCACAGCAATAGTAACCGGAATCAGCAATAAAATAAGTATCAGTCTGCTCATAAATTATAATTTCAGTTAAAATAATTATGAATAATGGAATTATCAATATTAAAAATCGTTTTCCTGCGATTAGCATCTCTGTGTGCATTCACCTGCGTCAAACATTGTTAAGATTTTTCCTGCTCAGATTTGAGTATTAATATTTGAATTTTCAAAATTGATATTGAATTGTATATTAAGGTATGCCGGAAATAAAAAACAATATATTGATAGCTCCGCATACAACAATTAATCTCGGGGGTGAAGCAAAACATTTCTGCGAATGCCGGAATGAAAATGAATTATCCGAAACACTGAAATATGCAACTGATAATCATATACGATTTGTTCTTATCGGAGGGGGCAGTAATGTAATCTTTCCGGACGGAAAATATGACGGTCTCGTAATAAAATTAACGGGAGAAAATATTGAAATAAAAGACGAAACCGATTCACATATTTTAATTAAAGTATGGGCGGGAACCGGCTGGGATAAATTCGTCGAATGGGCTGTAAATAAAGGATATCAGGGAATAGAATGTCTGTCCGGCATTCCCGGGAGTACAGGCGCCACTCCTATTCAGAATGTCGGTGCATACGGACAGGAAGTCGGCAATACAATTGTAAATGTAACATGTATAAACAGAATTGACTTCAAAGAACACGTATTTACGAATTCACAATGCAAATTCGGCTACAGGGACAGCATATTCAAGAATGAATATAAAGAGAAATACTTTATTATTTACATTGAATTCAGATTATCAAAAATAAGCGAACCTGAAATAAAGTATAGAGATTTAGCAAGGGAAACTGAAAATTCACCGGAATACGGCAAACTTTTAAAAAGAGAAGAAAAACTCGCTTACATAAGAAATAAAGTAATTGAAATAAGAAGAAAAAAATCAATGTTATCCGATGACGGTGACAGTGAATCAAAATCCTGCGGCTCATTTTTTACAAATCCCATTCTCACATATGATGAATTTGAAAAGGTAAGCAGAAAAATAATTAAACTCGGATATGATACTCCGTTTTATAAATCAGATGACAAATATAAAATACCGGCTGCATTCCTAATTGAAAAAGCAGGATTTGAGAAAGGATATTCAAAAAGTAATGTTGGGATAAGCAGAAGTCATACACTCGCACTCGTAAACAGAGGCGGCACGACAAGAGAATTGCTGGAACTTGCGGAAGAAATCAGAAACACAGTATTTGATAAATTCGGAGTAAAATTGAATTACGAACCATTTATAATTAAATAATATTTTTTTAAATTAAAACAATGTGTTATGAAAAAATTAATTTTCTTACTGGTACTGGTTCCATTATTGTTTTCTTATTCCCAGCAGAACTTTGTGGGAAAAATTGAGAACACCGCCAGCATTAACGGTGTTTATTCGACAAGATACATTACTGTTCCCGAAATAAATTACGGAGAGAATAAAATGTTTAACGGCTCCGGCAATATTTCACCAGTATTTTTAAACGGCTCGAGTGTAAGATGGTTTTCTACTGACCCCGCAGCAATAGGAAATGATGTCGCAATCAGCGGCAACGGTTTGTACGGAGTAGTCGGCTGGGGACTGAACAACGAAAGGGTGGATTTGCATAATAACATCAACAGTACTCCTGTCTGGGAATATTTTACTTCAACAAATGCATTTCGTAATTACGTTGCTGTAGCCGACACGGCGGGAGTTATTGCAGTAAGTTCATACCATAACTTTTATTTGTTCGATAAAGGGTCATCGACGCCGTTTTTCAATTTTAACCTGGAATCAACAGCTGACACCGGTTCAGCAGGTCCCATAGATATAACTTCTAACGGGAATTATTTCGTTGCGGGTGCCTCCAGAAATGATTCAAGCTGGGTATATTGTTTTAATAAAAACTCCAATGTTTCATTATGGCGGACGAAAATAAGAGGACAGGTTTACGGCGTTAGAATTTCAAAAAACGACTCACTGGTAATAATTAACGGATATTATGATTATAAAGTAGTTAATATATATACGGGAGATATAAGGGCTGAAGGTGCAATTGATAACGGCAATCAGTATCCGCTCGGAATCAGCGGCAACGGAAATGTAATTGCAATCGGAAATTACAGAGGATTTCTTAAAGTTTATCAGTGGAACGGCTCTCAATATGTTCAGCAATGGCAGTTCCAGGAACCGCCGGGAACATATTATAACTGGATAGTAACTATAGATATTTCAAACGACGGGGAGTATATCGCCGCAGGGACTTTAAATTTTCTTGGTTCAAGTTCTTACGACGGAAAACTTCATTATTTCAAGCGTTCTGTAGGTTCCACACCGATATGGTCATATACGGGTGTGGGAGATGAAATTTCTTATGTTCAGATTTCCAAAAACGGAAAAATTATTGCTGCTTCGTCTTACGGTCCGCTCGATGAATCGAAAGATGATATTTTAATTTTCAGAGCAGACCCCGGCAACGGTGTTCCTTTATTTTCCGTAAATTCACCCGGCTCGCTTTTTATGTGCGAAGTATCCCATGACGGAACATCCGCAATATTCGGCGGCAAAGCTGTTCATGCGAGGATTATGGGCTCAGGAGGAAGACTTTATAATATTTTTGTTGACACAACTTCTCTGGTCGGAATAAAACAAATAAATTCCGAAATTCCCGGAGAATATAAACTGGAACAGAATTATCCGAATCCCTTTAATCCGGTAACAAAAATCAATTTCAGTATTCCACAACCGGATTTTGTAACTCTTAAAGTGTATAATTCCGCCGGGAAAGAAATTGAGACACTGGTTAATAAAAAACTCGAAGCAGGAAATTATGAAATGAATTTTAATGCAGATAATATGCCGAGCGGAGTATATTTCTACAGATTTGTTACGAATAATTTCTCCGAAACGAAAAAAATGATTCTGCTTAAATAGTGACAAGTTGAAAGTGACAAGTTGAAAGTGACAAGTTGAAAGTGACAAGTTG
>CAYWMV010000038.1:0-16573 GCA_964459055.1 uncultured Ignavibacteriaceae bacterium
GATCTTTAGAACTTAACCCGCTTGAGCCGGAACCGAATTGTTTTTATTAAAAATAAATCCGGAGTTAATCCGTGTTTTTCCGTGTCATCCGTGAATCCGATGAGTAATACTTCCCGATCTGTCACGTTGATTTTCTGTATAATGTTTTCCCGGAAATTCTTGCGAACGTGCTATTATTTTTATATTTTTTTATTTTTTAATAATTACTAATATAATGTAATGAAAAATGAATTATTTATGTCTGCTGAATGTTTAAAATTTATAATCGTAAAATATGTATTTAGACAACAGAAAACTTGATATTGCATACAAGCATTGCAGGAATATAACAAAAACTTTTGCAAAGACATTTTACTTTACTTCCTTTTTTCTGCCTGAAGAAAAAAGAAATTCTTCATACGCTGTATATGCATTCTGCAGATATATGGATGACCTCGTTGACAGAGGTGAAATAATTCACAGCAAAGATGCATCGGAAAGAGAGAGAATCATTCAGGCAATCAACACCTGGAAAAATGATTTGCGGTCTGTATATAACGGTGATTTCATTGACAACCCTATAATGATTGCCTGGAAAGACACGCTTTCAAAATACGACATTCCGGAAAAATATCCGAACGAACTCATAGACGGAGTAAATATGGATTTGACAAAAAAAAGATATGATAATTTCGAACAGCTCAAGGAATATTGTTACAAAGTTGCATCAGTTGTCGGTTTAATGTCAATTCAGATTTTCGGATATGAAGATAAAGATGCATTAAAATATGCCATTGATATGGGTATTGCGATGCAGTTAACGAACATACTGAGGGACATAAAGGAAGATGCAGATAAAAACCGTATTTACATTCCCGCCGATGACCTTAAAGATTTTGATTACCCTGAAGAAGATTTGTTCAGTTCAAAAGTGAACGACAATTTTAAAAGACTAATGAAGTTTCAGATAGAAAGAGCGGAAGAATACTACCTGAAAGCCGATGAAGGTATTAAATTCATAGAAAAGGACAGCCGTCTGACTGTGGGTCTGATGAGCAGGAATTATCATAAAATTCTTCACGAGATTAAATCCAACAATTACGACGTATTTTCCCGCAGAAATTATGTTCCGTTTTACAAAAAACTGCTGCAGTTGCCGGGGATTTATTACCGTTACAAAAATGCCTGAACCATTGTGTTGTTAAATTTCATTTCTATTTACATAAGAAATTCATAATTTTTGGGTTTATATATAAATTTGAGACCTAAATTATATGGTTCAAAAGAATATTTTTAAATGGATAGTTTTTTTGTTTGTTTTGTCAGGAACTTGTTTCGCGCAGATTAATATATTTGAAAGACCCGCGGAAAAAGATATTCCTTACAGGGGATTGGTGGTAAAGACTTCAACACGAAATATTCTGGACCTCAACGGAAAGTGGACGGTTTCATTCAATAAGGGACAGAATTCAAGCCAGATATCAGTTCCTTCGGCAATTGATTTCAAAGGAAAAATAATTTTAAAAAAGCAATTTCAGTTAAATGATGCCGCCTTGAGGAATTACACTTTTCTGCTCGTGGCGGAAGGCATCAGTTACGAATCGGAAATTTATATCAACAATAATTTCATTGTCAAAAATCCTTACGGATATAACTCAATTCTGATTCCGCTCGATGAGAATTTTCTTTCAAACACGAATGAAATTGTAATTCATACGGACAATTATATTGACTACTCAAGCACACTGCCTCTCAGAAATCAGATAGAATTTAACAGAATATATTCGGGAATATCGCGTGATATTTACATTATGGCTATGCCGAAAGTGTTCGTCCTGGATTCAAAGCCGGCTGTTAAAATAGAATCCGAAACCTATGCGAGAATTACCAATAATGTTTCCGTATTTTCGGGAAATCTTTCGGTTTTCAAAGAAAAAGGAAAAAACTTTTTTATAAAAACTCAGGTGTTTAAATCCGATGAACTCCTCGAACCCGTAGCGGAAAGCAATTCCGTCAAATTTAACATTGAAGACTATCAGAATATTAATGCCGTAAACGAATTAACCGTGAAAAGCCCGTCTATATGGAAGCCGAATAATCCGCAGATGTACACAATAAGAACTCTGATATATAACTCGGATGAACTCGTGGATGAGAATATTTATGAGATGGGATTTACCGATGTCAGACTATCAATTAAAAACAATTCTTTTTTGGATGTCAACGGAGACAATGTACCGATAAACGGAATTAATTATCACGAACAATCGAATAAATATGCTTCGGCAATTACTTACAAAGAAATTGAAAGAGACCTTCTTGCGATAAAGGACAACGGGTTCAACTGTATCAGGATTCCCGGAAAACCGGCACATCCATACGTAATTGATGCCTGCAACAGACTCGGATTGTTCCTTATGGAAGAGATTCCGTTTAACAATATTCCTTCGGCACTGATTAAATCACCCGAATTCAGGAAATCGGCATATGAATACGCCGAGGTAATGATAAAAAGAGACAGGGCTAATGCCTGTATTATTGCCTGGGGTATAGGAAATAATTTCGATGTTACGGACGAAATTTCACAGAAATATATTGTCGGTATGAGAGAAGTTGTCACAAAACTTGATTCAAGACCCGTATATTATACTACTCCGAATCTCAAAGACGATATATGCGTTGACCTCGTTGATATGAAAGGTATTAATGTATTATCCTCAAATCTGGCAGATGTTCAGAATATAAACGAAGAAATTAAAAATTACGGTATTTCGAAAACGGCTCTGTTCATTTCTCATTTCGGAGTTGCAGTGGATAACGAAAACAGAAACGGATATAATGACAGGCATTCCGTGGATTATCAGGCGAAATTTCTTTCGGAATTTTATAATTCGATGCCGAAAAACCTCGCCGCAAATTTCGTATCTTCATTTTCAGACTGGCACACGGAAAGACCGCTGAATCATTCACTCACACCGGATTTGTATCTGAAAACCGACGGGCTGTATGACTTTTACCGTAATCCTAAACTTTCGAGTTCTTACGTAAAAAAGATTCTTTACAGACAGAGTCTGTCTAAACTTACTGAAGGTACTTCCCCGAGTTATCTGCGGGATAAATCTTTTATGCCGGTTCTTGCCGGAATTTTCGTTGCACTGCTGTTCGCATTTTTCTATACTCGGGCACCGAGGTTTAAAGAATCGGTCGTTAAAAGTTTTACTATTCTGTCAAGGTCGGGTAATTTTTTCATTCACGTCAGGGAAAATAATCTTCTTACAACCCTTTATAATTCTCTGTTCGGATTTATTGTCGTGTCGGGCATTGCCATTTATTTTTCGTCTTTGTTCTACTTTTATAAAGAAAATCCCGTCTGGGAACTGCTTCTCGGAAACATTTTCTCGTCTGATTCAACAAAATTATTTTTCAATAATAACCTTAATAACCCCGTTATAGCAATTATATTTATCGTATTAGCGGGAATAGTTTTTATTTTTCTTGTATTTCTGGTTATTAACCTGATAGCACTTCTGATGAAACACAGGCTGAAAGTTAAAAATGTATTTACTGTCACGATTTGGTCCCTGTACCCGTTTCTGGTTTTTCTGCCTATTGGTGTGGTCATTTATAAACTCGCGGGTTTAAGCACAGTCTATGTTCATATCAGCGTTTTAATTTTTGTTGTATGTTATTTTCTGTCATTGTTCAGACTGATAAGCGGATTAAAATTTTTATTTGAATATTCTTTCACGAAAGCATTTTTTTACGGAATGGTTTTTTATCTCGTAACGGCAGGCGGATTCTTTATGTATTATTATCTCTCAAGGTCAACTTTTAGTTTAATTTCCTTAATAATTAGTTACAAATTCTGATTGCATATATCAAAGTTAGAAATATTCGGCTTTAAATCATTTCCGGATAAAACAAAAATTGAATTCGCGGAAGGTGTCTCCGCTATTGTCGGTCCGAACGGTTCAGGTAAATCCAATATCGTGGATGCACTGAGATGGGTGCTCGGTGAACAGGGCGACAGGATTCTTCGTTCAGAAAAACGCGAAGATATAGTATTCAACGGAACACGAAACAGAAAACCGCTCGGTATTGCGGAAGTCTCTCTGACAATAGATAATTCAAAACGAATCATACCGCTTGAATATTCCGAAGTTCACATAGCAAGAAGATTCTACAGAAGCGGAGATACGGAATATTTCCTTAACGGGGTAAAAGTCAGATTGAAGGACATCAGGAATGCATTCGCAAACACGGGTATCGGCTCGGATGCATATTCCGTTATTGAACTGAAAATGGTGGACACGATTTTATCTTCCGTAAAGAACGAAAGACGGAAAATGTTCGAAGAAGCGGCGGGAATCGTTACTTACAAACAAAACAGAGACCTCACTTACAAGAAACTGGAATCGGTTAAGGAATCACTCACAAGAGTTAATGATATTATTCGCGAAAAGCAGAGAAATATTAATACACTCGAAAGACAGGTCAGGAAAAATGAAGAGGCTAAGTCGGTCTATGAAGAACTAAAGAAACTCGAAATTATTGCGGGCATTTACGAGTATGAATATCTTCTGAATGAAATAACGGAAATCCGCGACCACGAGTCCGATAATATTAATCTTAAATCAAAACTGCAAAAGGAAATCGGGGAAAACGACGTTATTCAGGATAACCTGCTTGAAGAAATAAACAGAGCGGAAATTGTACTTAACTCCGTTGATGCAAAAGTATCCGATAAGAATTCGGAAATCGACAGAATAGAACGTAATAACCTCGTCATATCACAGGAAATAAAATATCTCGAAGGTAATATCGAAAGATTAACGGCGGAAAATTCGCAACTGGCGGAAGATATTGAAAACGGAAAAAGCAGAACGGAAGACCTCTCAAATAAAATTGCGGTATTACGCAATACTCTGATTGTCTCGGAAAAATCACTGGAAGAGAAGAAGAAACTGCTGGATGAAACCATTGAATCAATAACTGAAAAGAAGAATGAATTAACCCATCTCGGCGAAAAAATCAAATCCGTAAATAAAATACTCAACGACAGGAAAAGGGAGTACGGACAGAATAAAGTGAAGTATGACTCAAATCTCGACAGAATGAATAACATTTCGGGATTCATTGAAAAAAATATTCAGGAGGTAAACGTACTTGAAACCCAGAAAACGGAATTAAACGGAAAACTGAAGAGCAGCGAAGAATTAATTAAGAAACTCGATAAAATTTATGCCGCCCAGACGGAAGAATTAAAGGAACTGAATGTAACTCTTAAAAAGAAAGACGAAGAAAAAAACAGAGATACTATTCTGCTCGAACAGTTAAAGGGAAAAATATCCTACCTGGAAAACCTGCTTGAATCGTTTGAAGATTATATTGAAGGTATAAACTATCTTCTTAACGGAAAACAACAGGATGAATTAACAACCGTAATTGATACACTCGAGGTAGAGCCGGAATTTAAATTTGCCGTAGAAACCGCACTGGGCGAAGTATCAAATTACCTCGTGCTGAATGACTCGAGAATGCTGTTTAAGTTAATAGAAAATTTGAACGAAGCGGACAAAGGCAAAGTGACTTTCATTTTAAACGATAAATTATTCGATAATTTCCCGTTTTATTTTGAATATGACAGCAGGGAAACGGATTTCCTGAAAGATAAAAATGTATTCGGATTCGCCGACAGTTTTGTTAAATGCAAAAAGAAAGAATATGAGAAACTGATACGGTATATGCTGGATGAATATATTATCGTTAAGGATATAGACACGGCGTTCAGATTATCGAAAGATAATTATTATAAATTCGTTACGCTTTCGGGGGATATAGTTACACAGGGAGTTGTAAGGGCAGGCGGGAAAATAAACGAGGATTCGCTGAAAATCGGAAGGAAAGAAAGAATCGGAGCTCTGGAATCGGAGATTGAAACGCTTACTGCAAAACTTAACGGAACAATCGGTGATATTACAGAACTTCAGAATAAAATAAATTCTGTCAGTATTGAAGAAACTGCATCACTCTTATCATCTGCCGATAAAGAAAAAACTGCACTGACCAATGAATTCAATCTGATTAATTTCAAAATTGAATCTCTCGAACGCTCTTCAGCAGAAAATCAGAAAATATACAAAAAAATCCAGGAGGAAAATGAAGCTCTCGATACTTTAATCAACACCTCTATTGAAGAAATTAACAGTATTGAAGTTGACAGTTCAAATCTCGACAGTGAATTTTCCTTCATAACAAACGAGTTTGAGGAGATAGAAAGAACGTTAACCGAAAGACAGAATGATTACAACGGATTCAATATGGAAATTATCAAACTGCGGAACGAACTGAAGAACAGTGAGTCGGCATTTACGAGAATTACGAGTTCCGTTGAAATAAATTCCCGTCAGACGGCTTCAAACGAAATTGTTACGGAAAAAGATAAAATTTCGCTTGAAGAAAAAAAGAAAGAACTTGAATCGAATAATCTGATTCTTGGTAATCTCGCCGTAGAACAAAAATCGGTAACCGATGAATTATCAGGTATCAGAAACGAACTGAACAGTCTGAGGGATAAACAGCAGAATATAAACCTGGAACAAAGAACAAGAAGAAATCAGTTTGAAAAAGTTTCGCAGAAATTAATAGACTCGCAGATTTTAATCAGGGAAAACACGATTAAATCGGAACAGATGCAGGAGTATATTTTTAAAAAATACGAGTACAAAATATCAGAAACCGATACGATTGATTATACGGAACCCGAACTGAAAAATTTTCTCGACACGGAAAATGTTTTCAGTATATCAAGATGCAAAAAGTATATTGAAGAACTTTCCGAAAAATTAAAGAAACTGGGCGGCGGATATCAGCAACTCGTCTGGGACAGTTTCCAGACGGAAAAAGACGAACTTGAGAAAATAATATTGCAGCGCAATGACCTTATTGAATCGGAAAAATATATAAGAAAAACAATCGAGAGAATTAATCAGGAAGCGAAAGAAAAATTTCTCGAGACTTTCGAAAAAATCAAGGAGAATTTCATTAAAATCTTCAAGGAACTGTTCCAGGAAGGCGATGAAGCAAATCTGAAACTGATTTATGAACAGGATGAAGACGGTAAAGTTGATGAAGACCCTCTTGAAGCAAAAATTGAGATTACCGCAAAACCGAGACAAAAGCGCCCCACATCAATCGAATTATTATCGGGAGGAGAAAAAACACTTACTGCAATCGCACTGCTGTTCGCCATATACCTGGTAAAACCTTCTCCGTTTTGCGTACTGGACGAAGTGGATGCACCGCTTGACCCCGCGAATCTGGCAAGATTTAACAGAATGATAAGAAAATTTTCAACCAATACACAGTTTATTTTAATAACTCACAACGAACGCACGATGGAATCAGTTGACAAACTTTACGGCGTTACGATGCAGGAACCGGGAGTTACTACTATCGTTGAAACAAAATTCAAAACCTGAACAGGTGAAACCGTTTAAACTTAAAATATTCTGTGATTTCGACGGAACAGTAACAAAAAATGACGTTTGGGTGCATGCACTCGGCAAGTTTATAAAAGACAGAGAAAAATTCAGTATCGTATGTGAAGAATTCGATAACCTACTCATTTCTTCGCGTGATTGCATAAGACGCGAACTGGATTTAGTCGAAGATTTCAGTTTCGGTAAATTCAATGAATACTTGGACAATGAAGAACTGGATGATTATTTCCATAAATTTCTTGCTTACTGCGGTGATAACAACTTTGAATTATTTCTGATAAGCGAAGGGCTGGATTATTATATAAAAAGAATTTTAAAACGCGAAGGCATTGAATACCTGAAATTATATTCCAATAAAATGATACATTATGAAGATGAAAACGGAAACATTAAATTGTCCTGCGAGTTCCCTTATTCGGATGAAGTCTGCACTTATTGCGGTATGAGCAAGAGAAATGTCATTCTTGCAAATACAAACGATTACGATAATGAAATATCGGTACTCATCGGGGACGGAACATCGGATTTCTGTGCGGCAAGTTATGCAGATATTGTATTTGCAAAAAGAAAACTTGCTTCTTACTGCTGGAAAAATAACATAACATATTTTGAATACAATAATTTCAGCGATATAATCAGCAAAATCGAAAAACTTAAAGAAAAAAGACAATTAAAGCAGAGGCAGACGGCAAGATTTCTGAGGCGGGATGTCTTTATCGGAGGTTAATATGTTAAAAAAAGCAGGAAAATTTCTTTTCACCAACAGGAGTTATACACCAGTTCCGTTTATAGTTATTATGTTTTTGTTTATCAATCCTAATCCGGTTAGTCTGCTCGCAGGTTTTGTAATAATGGCTTCCGGAGAAATAATACGGATCTGGGCAGTCAGTTACGCCGGCAGCGAAACAAGAACAACGGGCGCTGTCGGAGGTTCTGTTCTTGTTACTCAGGGTCCGTATTCGATTGTAAGGAATCCGCTCTATGCGGGTAATGTTCTGATTTATCTCGGAGCAGGTATTATGAGTATGGCTCTGTTTCCGTATATGCAGATAATTGCTTTTTTGTATTTTCTTTTTCAGTATTACTGCATCATCATAAATGAGGAAGATTATCTTTACACGGCATTTCCCGATACTTATCCGGTATATGCTGAATATGTTAACAGGATAATCCCCTCTTTTAAAAAATTACCGCCGGAAATAAAATCGGATAAAATATTCAGTCTTGGCGAAGGATTTAAATCCGAAAAAAGAACGCTTACTTCCTTTTCCGTAATCGTAATTTTAATTCTCGCGTTTTACTTCCTTAAAATAAAACTCTTGTCCGTCTGATTGAAATGGCAGATAATTCAGGTAAAATATTTATTATTGCTGGAGAACAATCGGGTGATTCGAATGCCGCTAATCTCATCGGAAAACTGAAATCGGTGAACAATAAAGTTACCGTAAAAGGAGTCGGCGGAGATTACCTTAAATCTGTTAATGCGGAACTTATATATAACTACAGTTCGGTAAATTTTGTGGGATTTTCCGCAGTTCTGAAAAATTATTTCAGATTAAAAAAAATATTTAATTCCTGTGTCGGGTATTTAAAAACATATAATCCGGACGTCGTGCTGCTTGTGGATTTCCCGGGATTTAATCTGAAGTTTGCCGGAGAAATCAGGAAATTTTTCACCGGCAAAATAGTGTATTACATATCACCACAGATATGGGCCTGGCATAAAAGCAGAATTAATAATATTAAAAAATTCACCGATACGATGCTTGTCGTTTTTCCTTTTGAAGTTGAATTTTACAAACAGGAGGGGATGAGAGTTTATTACGCGGGAAATCCCCTGCTGGAAAATACGGACGCTTTTCTGAAAACAGCGGTTAAAGAGAATAAACCAAATCCTGTGATTACTCTTATGCCGGGTTCGAGAAAAGAAGAGTTCGGGAGAATTTTTCCGTTGCTTGCCGATGCAGCGGCAGTATTGAAAAAGAAATTCGGAGCGGAAATAATTCTTCTCCGTTCCGGAAATATTTCGCTTGATGCTTATCAAAGCACGTTGGATAACCGGGAAATAAAAATTGTGACACCGGAAAATGATTTTGAAAAATACGGGATTATTTTTAACAGTGACCTCGTAATTACTAAATTCGGGACTTCTTCTACGGAATGTGCATTCCTCGGTACTCCGTTTATATCGGTTTATAAAGCTAACTTAATTAATTACTGCGTGGCAAAAAAACTTGTAAATGTTGAGTTTGCTACAATGGTTAACATAATTGCGGGAAAAGAAGTTGTGAAGGAATTCATTCAGAATGATTTTAATAATGAAAATATTATTAATGAAGCAGAAAAGATTCTGACGCAGGAATCTTACAGGAATAAAATGAGAGAAGAATTCGATAACATTAAAAAATCATTTTATGAAACAGAGATAATCAGGCCGCCCGAACAAATTATTAATGAATATCTGATTTGATGATGATTAAATTTTTAAGATATTGCTTGGTTCCGCTATCCTTTCTCTATTGTATCCCTATATCACTTAGAAATTTTGCTTTCAATAAAGGATATATTAAATCTTATGTCAGTCCGTTAAAAATAATTTCAGTCGGAAATATTTCCGTGGGAGGCAGCGGAAAGACACCGATGGTTATCCGTATTGCCGGTTATTTGTTGTCAAATGGCTTTAAAATTGCCCTTATATCAAGGGGATATAAAAGAAAATCCGGCGGATTAAACGTCGTATATAACGGAAAAAACTTAACTTCGGATATCCATAATGCAGGTGATGAAGCATTTATGACGGTCAGATCACTTTTAAATAATTTTAATAAATTTTATTTCCTGTCAGCGGAAAACAGAGTGGATGCCGTTAAATATGTCGAGCAGAATTACAAGGTGGATTTTATTATACTTGATGATGCTTTTCAGCACAGAAGAATTCACAGAAACTGCGATATCGTTCTGATAGACTCGAAGGATTACTGCGAAAACAATTATCTGTACAAATTCCTTCTGCCTGCCGGAAACCTTCGCGAACCTTTTAATAATATTAAAAGAGCATCCGCAGTTATTCTGAATCACAAAGTTTATGACAATAAGTATGTGTGCGATGTTAAGAATATAACGTCTCCGGTTTTTCATTCAGAATATTCATTCGGCGGAATTTTCGATTTAGTTGGTAATACTGCGGAATTAAACAATAAAAATATTCTTGCGGTATCAGGTATCGCAAATCCTGATTCATTTCACGATTTAATTAAAA
The DNA here is from genome assembly GCA_964459055.1 of uncultured Ignavibacteriaceae bacterium. Taxonomy (GTDB): domain Bacteria; phylum Bacteroidota; class Ignavibacteria; order Tepidaquicellales; family Tepidaquicellaceae; genus Tepidaquicella. The sequence goes on from CAYWMV010000038.1 coordinate 10,741, forward strand.
TCAAAGGCGGAAATATATATAATAATATTATTTTTCCCGACCACCATGAATACAGACCGGAAGATATCGAAAAAATAAAAGGTAATTACAAAAAAGATTCGCTTATTGTAACAACCGAAAAGGATTTTTTTAAGATTACCGAATTTAATGGATTTGTAAAAGATTATCCCCTATATTATCTGAAAATCGGAGTAAATATCGAAAACGAAAATGAATTTTTTAAATTACTGCTAAAATGCTGAATAAATTATTTTATATTTTTTTAATTTTTGTCATTCCGTTTTATTTCATTTCCTGTTCACATACGGAACCGGAAACACAGGATTTCGGCATAAACACAGACTCGATGACGGCGGATAAATTAAAATATATTCTGAATTTTAAAGCAGGAAAAATAAATACATTTGAAGCAGAGGGCGGAATTGAATTTGAAACACCCGAGTCGGGAAATTCGGGTTCGATTTTAATTGCCGTCAACAAACCTGATACATTATATGCGAGAATCAGAGGACCGTTCGGGATTACAGGAGCAATTATGACAATAAACCGCGAGGATTTCACTTATTACAATGTTCAGGAATCTTTCGCCGTAAAAGGAAGTACTACTCCGGAGAATCTTAGTTATATATTAAGATTTAAGATTGATTTTGATTTGCTTGTTAATATTGCTTCCGGAACATACCATTTCGGAAATGATTCGGGAAAATCCGATTATTTTTACAAACTGCAATCGGAATTCTTTTATGTTTCCTATGACAGTGCTTCAAAAAATACAACTAAAATTACCATAGACTCAAATTTCAATATTAAAAACATTTCAATTAATGATTCGGACGGGATTAAATTGATTCAGGTTGAATATTCGGATTATAAAAATTTAAATGGTATTTATTTTCCGTTTAATGTATATTTTAACAGAATTAAAGAAAAAGAACAGTTGTGGCTGAATTACAGCGATGTAAAACCCGGAACGGGAAATATTAAATACAAAGTAAAATTGCCTGCAAGCATTAAAATAATGTACTGGGAATGAGATATATTTTTCTAATATTGTTTGTGTTTGTCACATTATTCGGAGGAGAAGTAATGTCTTCGGACGTATATTCCCCTTACAGGGATTTCCAGACGCAAATCAGGAAATACAGGGAAGAAATTCAGAAAATTGAAAACCTGATAAATGACAATAATTCCAAAATAGACAATTACAGATTAGAATTAAAAAACATAATTAAAGAATTAAATCACATTTCCGAAATCATTAAGAACTCCGAAGACAAGGGAATGGATACTGAAAGCAAATTACTGCTACTTGAAACCGAACTGACAAACCAGATTACTAAACTCGAACAATTAAGAAATTCTTTCAGGAATAAGGTTGTATGGCTATATAAGAACGGTTCCGATTATTCGATGCAGATACTTTTTACCTCCGGAAATCTTAACCAGTTATATACAAGATTTCAGTACCTTCAGAAAATTTCCCGGATGAGAATTAAGGATTATGAAAAAATACTGATGGAATCCTATATTCTGGAGGAAAAGAAAAAACTGACGAAGATGAACGAATCGGAACGGAACAAATATTTTGCGGAAAAAAAAGAAACCAAAAAGGCAGTTCTTTTCGATAAAGTTCAGACGGAAAATATTATAGATTCACTAAACTATCTGAATGAATTGCTTACCAGAAGAATACAAAAACTGAATACACTTCTGAGCGAAACCGAAATATATAAATCAAATATTTCATCAGGACTGAATTTTAAGGTTCATATTTATCCCCGATACGGCACGAGACAGTTCGAAGAACTTAAAGGTGAACTGATTCTGCCCGTCCCGGGTAATTACATCCTGATTGACTTCGGAAAAAGCATTAATCCTGCCACAAAAGTTTATACTTATAACAACGGATTAGATTTTCTCATTTCGGCAGGCTCGGACGTATCAGCGGTTTATGAAGGAACAGTTTACGGAATTTACAATCTTCCTGATTTCGGGAATACGGTCATTCTGAAACATAATGAAATATACTATTCCGTTTATTCTGTCCTCGGAATGATAAAAGTCGAAAAGGGACAGCAGGTAAGGTCAGGACAGATTATCGGAACTACTTCAATGAATCTGAACGGTCAGTGTTTTCATTTTGAACTGAGAGAAAATTTTAAACCGGTTGATCCGAAGCAGTGGCTGAAATGGGATTAAATAAAGATAAACTTCCGGCAGTATCCGTTGTGATTACTGTATTTAACCGTGCAAAAAAACTTAAGAGAGCGGTTGAGTCTGTTCTGACTCAAACTTTCAGGAACTATGAAATTATTATTGTTGACGACGGAAGCACGGATAGTCCCGAGAAATATATTTTCGGAAAAATTAAGAGCGGGTTAAATATTAAATATATAAAGCACGGAAACAGGGGCACTGCCCTGTCTTTGAATACCGGAATTAAACTTTCTGAAGGTAAATTTATTACTTTTCTGGATTCGGATGACGAGTACCTTCCGGAACATCTTGAGAAACGCATTTCGCTGTTTAAAAAGAACAAAAAACTTGACCTTATACATTCAACCGCTAAAATAATAGGTTCTGATGAAGATATGCTTGTTCCGGATGCAAGAAATCCCTCAAAACTGATTCATCTCGAAAAATGTGTATTTGGAGCAACAATTTTTGGGAAAAAAAAAGTATTTGAATTAGTAAAAGGATTTAGGGATATTTATGGATATGATTATGATTTTATAGATAGATGCAGAAGGAAATTTTATACGCTGAAAGTTGATTTGCCTACTTATATATATTATAGAAATTCGGCTGACAGTTTTTTGACGAAGAAAAAAAATATGATTTGAAATATTTACCGTAAGTTCAGGCTTTTTTATTGAAACTTACTCGATTTTTTATTGTTTAATAAATAGAGAGCATAACTGCTCATTTTGAAATAATATATTTAAAAATGAAGAAATACAGTATCGCGGGATTAATTATTTTATTGTTTTCATTTACATTGATAATAAGTTCCTGCAATATTTTAAAACCGAAAACACAGGAAAAAGATTCTACTGAAGCAAAGGATATTAACACCGGTTCTCTGAGAAACAGAACTCTGAAAGATATACGTTTTGGTTCTCTGAGACTCGGAAAATATGTATATAAAGCAACGATTGAAAAAAAGGAAGGCTCCGAAGATGCAAAGGTTTTCAGGGAAATAAAGTATCAGTTCGGAAATCTTGTGTTGACCGAAGACATATATACTCCGACAGTGAAAACTTCGGATAAATATGTACTTGATTCAAATTCACTGCTTCCGATGTTCCGAAATGTTACTATCGGAGTTGATGAAGTCGTTAATATTAATTTTTCAGAAAAAAATGTTGAAGGTTTTATCGTACTCTCTTCGGGAAAGTCGCCGTTTAATATAAAAATTGTTAGTCCCGTTTTAAGCGACGGGTTCTCCCTGGATCTTGCATTAACACTCCTGCCTCTCGAAACAGGTTACAAACTGAATTTGTCATATTTTGATTACAGAATTGAGGATATCAGAAATGTGAATATCGAAGTTGCTAATGTTGAAAATGTGCAGACCCAAAACGGTGTTATTCCCTCTCACAGGGTAGTAGTCTCTGACAATGACAACGGTACTTTCGATTCTTACTGGATTTCCAACAAGGATTATCCCGTAATTGTCAAATCCGAAGTTGGTATGATATATGACAATAAAACACGGATGAGAAAACTTGAACTCGTCGAAGTATATTAATTTCATTTACAATCCGGGTTATTCATTTTTTATATGTGAACTTTGATTATGATTTATTTTGTTAAATTATGAAAATACTGTTCTTTTTATTGTAATATTAAATTTTGTTTTAAATTTTATTTTAAATAACTAAATATTCTTATTTATGAAAAAATTATTTTTGCTGTCATTCCTCCTGCCTGCAATCCTGTTTGCGGTTTCATCCTTAAATGCACAGACCGAAGACGAACTTATATCATCGGCTGATACTAAATATGAATCGGAAGATTATCAGGGTGCAATCGAGGATTACACCAAAGCACTCGGCATCAATCCCGAAAATCCTTATACACTGACAAGCAGAGGCAACTGCTATTACTATCTTCAGAATTATGAAACTGCCGTTGCGGATTATACTAAAGCAATCGAAGTGAATCCCGACTATTTTGAAGCTATAAAAAACAGAGCGGAAGCCTACAGGTGGATGAAGAACTATGAGAATGCTATAAAAGATTATAATACTATTCTGGAAATCGAACCCGAAAATCCTCCCGCACTCGGAAACAGGGGATTATCAAAATATTATCTGAAATTATATTCGGAAGCAATTACGGACTTCGATAAATCTCTGCAACTTGACGGTACGAAGTTCAGATTTATCTGGTTCAGAGGTAAAGCATATTACAGACTCGGCGATTCCGTCAATGCAATTAATGATTTTTCTCAGGCGATTAATCTGAGTCCCAACACTGCTGAAATATTTTATGACAGGGCAAATGTATATCTCGATATGCATCAGTACGATAAAGCTGTCGAAGACCTCACCGGTGCTATAAATATTGACCCAAAAGACGACGTTTATTATATAGACCGCGGATATGCTTTTGAAGGTCTTACGAAATTCCAGGAAGCCGTTAATGATTATGAAACGGCGTTATCGCTGAATCCGAAAAAATATGAAGAAAAATTAAAACCAAGAATAGATCTTATTAAGCAGAAACTTTCAGAAATCAATAATGCCGATAAGAACAACTAATGAAGCGAATTCCCGTGATGAAGAATATATAAAGGAATGCATAAGTTTAGCAAAACGTGGTGAACAATACGTGTCCCCTAACCCGATGGTCGGGTGTGTAATAGTAAAAAACAACAAAATCATCGGGAGGGGATATCATAAAAATTTCGGCGGTAATCACGCTGAAGTTAATGCGGTAAATCAGGCAGTTAAAAACGGCTTCAGCCCGAAAGACAGTTCGATGTATGTTAATCTTGAACCCTGCTCTTTTCAGGGTAAAACCCCTCCGTGCACGGACTTAATTATATCACATAAAATTAAAAATGTTTTTGTCGGCATGAAAGACCCTAATCCGATTGTTAACGGTAAGGGCATCAGACAACTTTTAAATGCAGGGATTAATGTCAAATTCAATATCCTGAGAAACGAATGTGAGGAATTAAATAAATTTTTCATTAAATCAGTGAAATATAAATTACCATACGTATCGTTGAAAGTCGCCCAGTCCCTGGACGGAAAAATTGCATTAAATAATTTTAGTTCAAAGTGGATTACTAATGATCATTCCAGAAAATTCGTAAAATCTCTCAGAGGTAACTATGATGCCGTCCTGATAGGACATAACACTGCAGTATATGATAATCCTTCCCTCCTGCCCGGAAAAACGGTAAAAAAAATCCCTTATAGAATTATTTTATCGGATAAACCCGCAAAAATTCCGTCTGAACTTAAAATTTTTAATGATAAATACAGAGAAAATACTATTATCATATCTTCTGATTTCGACAAAAAATCGTATATAAAAATTTTAAAATACTTGCACAGTATCAACATCTCAAAAATACTAGTTGAGGGAGGAGCATTCGTCTTTTCGAAATTCGTTGAATATAATCTTTTCGACGATATTTATCTTTTCACTGCCGATAAAATAATCGGAAAAGGAATATCATCTTTTGAATATTTTAAGATAAATAATCTTAACAAATCAGTTAAACTTGATTTAAAAAATTACAAAAGAATCGGAAATAATACTTTACAATATTTTACAAAATTTTAAATTATACGGAAATGTTTACCGGAATAGTTAC
>CAYWMV010000039.1:0-15915 GCA_964459055.1 uncultured Ignavibacteriaceae bacterium
TTCTCGACATTGAATAGTTTAATGCCGTGTTGTAACACTCCATCGCTAATCCTGTTACTCCCCACGCTATTCCGTATCTCGCCTGCGTTAGGCACATGAGAGGGGATTTTAGTCCGCCTGAATTTGGAAGTATGTTTTCTTCAGGAATCAGACAGTCTTCAAATACTAATTCCGATGTTACTGAAGCACGAAGCGAAAGTTTACCCTTTGTTTCAGGTGCCGTGAACCCTTTCGTACCTTTTTCTACTAAGAATCCTCTGACTTTCCCTTCAAGTTTTGCCCATACGACTGCAACGTCCGCTATGGTTCCGTTTGTTATCCACATTTTTGCTCCGTTCAATAAATATCCTCCGTCAACTTTTTCTGCCTTCGTTATCATTCCTCCCGGATTGCTTCCGAAGTCTGGCTCGGTTAGTCCGAAACAACCTATCTTTTCCGCACTCGCAAGTTTAGGCAGCCAGTATCGCTTCTGCTCCTCGCTCCCGAATGTGTAAATCGGGTACATTACTAATGATGATTGTACCGATGCAAAACTCCTTATACCGCTGTCTCCGCGCTCGAGTTCCTGCATTATTAAACCGTAGGTTATGTAATTTAATCCGAGTCCGCCGTATTCGGCAGGTATCGTCGGACCGAATAATCCGAGTTCTGCCATCTGTGGAATTATTTGCATCGGAAACTTCATATCCTGATTGTATTTTTCTATTATCGGCAGTATCTGTTCGTTTACAAAATCACGCACGGTGTCCCTTATCGCTTTTTCCTCTTCGGTGTAAAGGTCGTCAAGTATGTAAAAATCAACTCCTCTGTATTCCATAATATTATTTGTTTATTTTTTTTATTAGTTTTTTTATTTCGTTTATTAATGACTCTGTGTTTATTTGCTTTGATGCCGAGATTATTACCGCATTTTCGAATTTTTTTCGGACTGTATCTATTATTTCATTGTTCTCAAGTAAATCCGCTTTGTTGAATACGTTGATTATTTTCTTCTCTGAAGCTCCTATCTCTCTTAATGTATCTTTTACAACATTGATTTGCTCTTCAAAATTCGCATTCGATATGTCCGTTACGTTTAGCAGAATGTCCGATTCGACAACTTCCGATAAAGTGGATTTGAATGATTCTATCAGATTGTGCGGAAGGTTCTTTATGAATCCGACCGTGTCTGATATTAATACTTTTTTTCCTTTCTGCTCTGCTCCATTGTCGGGCGGTAAGTATAATGTTTTTGTTGATGTGTCAAGCGTTGCAAAAAGTTTGTTCTCTACATATACGTTCGCATTTGTGAGTAGATTCAGCAGTGTGGATTTGCCCGCGTTCGTGTATCCTACTAATGATAAACGTATGTAATCACGCCTCTTCTTTGACTGTGTAATTCTTTGCCTGTCAATCTTTTCCAGTTTGTCTTTTAAAATCGAAATTCTCTTTTTAATAATCCGCCTGTCTGTCTCTATCTGGGTTTCACCCGGTCCCTTTGTCCCTATTCCTCCGTATTGTTTCGATAGATGTGTCCACTGCCGCGTTAATCTCGGCAGTAAATATTCAAGTTGCGCAAGTTCTACCTGAAGTTTTGATTGTGAAGTCTTTGCATTCGATGCGAATATGTCAAGTATGAGATTTGATTTGTCTATTATTTTGCATTTTATCTTCTGTTCGAGGTTTCTTAATTGAGTGTAAGAAAGTTCGTTTTCGAATATCACTAAGTTTATTTCGTTTTCTTCGGTGTATCTGGATATCTCTTCCACTTTTCCTTTCCCTATCATATACCTCGGATCAAAGGTGTCGTTCTCCTGAAAGAAAAATTTTTCAACCTGCGCTCCCGCAGTCTCCGCCAGAAACTTCAGTTCGTACAGTGATTCATAATGATGAAAATGACGCCTGTCTTTCCTGTTTGAGTAACAGACGAGAACGGTCTTCTCGGATCTCTTTTTAGTGTCAATCATATTTGTGATTGGAAAATGTTTAAAATCAAAATGAAAAAAAATTCAAAAAAACCCGGAATTTTTTTTCTCGCGACCGGTATTTAAATATTTCTGTAACACAAACCCCTATAAGGACAGTATTTGCAGTTATCTGTGTTTTCCGTTTGTGAAAATGCACTTTTCTGGTCGAAAATGTCCTTAAGTGTCTCCTTCAATCTTGTTTCGAATTCTTTAAATTCATCTTTTGTGACTGCCGACTTTTTTACTTCTTTCAGCATTTTGGTTCTCGCATTTACATAATAAATTAAAGGTTTATATTTATCATCCGGACCTGTAAGACTCCCGTATGCATAAAACATTGTCTGAAAACTGTCTTTGAATTTTATTTCACTGAATATCATATCAAAAAATGTCCCGCTTTCGCCCTTTTTTAACTCCTTGTAATGTTCACTTCCTGTCTTGTAATCGATTATTCTTGTCACTTCATCGACAGTGTCAATCCTGTCAATATAACCGTTTATCCTGATTTCTTTTGTTTCTCCTCCCGCATCAAATTTTATTATTTTTTCAAATTTTTCTTCCAGCCCCTTTATTATAAACGGCGATGCTTCAAAATCGCACTCAAGTGTTGATTTTACAAGATTTTGTATGATGTATTTGTATATCGAATTCTTTGGTGTTCCCGATGCATTTATATTACGTTTTTCTCTTTCAGATACATCATTTATTGCTTTCAGATATATTTCATCGAATATTTTGTCAATTTTGTCTCTAAGTGAATTAATAATCTTCCCCGTTACTATTTTTCCTTCATATTTTTTATACAGCGACTGCATAATTGAATGAAAGATACTTCCGAGCGTCGCCGCTTCAAATTCTTCTTCGATTTTTTCGGGTTCGCGAAGTCTCAGAACATAATCAAAATAAAATTTCAGTTTACAGGTTATTGCGGATATAAATGCTGATGCGGACAGAGATTTAATCTTGTTTATCAGAACCATTACTTGTTCAGATTTTTCAATACTAACAGGATATATCTTATATGTATAAACCCCGGGAGATAAATTTTTTTCTGAAAAATTTATTGATTTATTTTTTCTTATTAATTCCTTTTCTATCTGCAGCAGGTAACGGCTTTTACCTTTCGAGAAGTTTTCGGTTTCCGTATCATAAAAAAGAAAAATATTTTTAGCCTTTTGCAGCAATCTGTAAAAGTAATATGAATACATTGAATCTTCATCTTCAAATGTGGGGAGTCTGAAATATTTACGTACTACGTAAGGAATAAAACTTATATCTGAAGATGATTTCGGGAAAGCACCTTCGTTCAGCGAAAGTACGAATATATTGTCGAAATCAATGCACCGCGTTTCAAGCAATCCCATTATCTGCATTCCTTTTAAAGGCTCACCTGAAAATGGTACTCTTATTCCCGATATTATTTCAAGTAAAAGTTTCCAGAATGTGTTAATGTCAATATCAATTTTATATTTATCCGCATAATCACAAATAAGAACAAATGAATTGTAGAAACTGAAAATATATTCAAACTGAAATTTCTTGTAGGAAATGTCGTCGGTTAATGAGTTATCAATTCTTTCGTAAACGGATTTTATTATTTCGTCGAAGTAAGCACGGAAATTTCCTGAATCCGGAGTGTAATTAAAGATTTTTTTAAGTATATCGGGAATTTCCTTTCCTGATTTATCGAGCAGTTCTTTAAGATTTTCTTCTTCGGAAGGATTAAAGTAAATGATATTCCTTGAAGTGTAAGTGTTAATAATATTATATGTCAGTGATGTATCTGAAAATCTTATATAAGGATGAAGCATTAATTTTTTTAAAACAGGGAAATAAAATTCTGTTTTTCCCTCTTTAAAACGGCAGCTTTGATTAAGCTCTCTCAGCAGTATCAGAAATGAATATAAAAGTGTTGAAGTTAGCGGGTAACCCATTGTAATGTTAAATTCTTCAACTTCTTCAGGAATTGAATACAGTACCTGCATCAGGATAGATTCTTCCGGCAGGACAACGGCAGTTTTTTCATCCGGTTTCACGGCAGCTGTAAAACCTGACAATTCACTGCCCATTGATTTGACCATCCCGGTTTTAGTGGGTGAAGATATTATTTGTATATTCTTTTTTCCGGATGATAGTTCATCGGACAAATTAAAATAAATTATATCATCAGGATCTAATTCAAGTTTACCGGCAATTCTTCCGATACTTTTTACTGCATTTCGTATTTGATACCCTGCTTCCTGAATTCCGTCTTCATAATAGTATTTGTCGCAATCGAAATGAATTTCGCATTGATTTTTCTTTATTAGTTCGGAAATTATTCCGAGTTCGGAGGGAGATAAAAGATTAAATCCTGCAAAAACTACTTTGCTTCTGCTAATGATAATTTTTCCTTGCTTAAGATTTTCATAGAGAAATTTATATGCCAGTCCTTCATAGCCGGATTTTTTTTCAATTAAAATATTGATAAAATCTTTATATATCGAGCCGAGTTTCTCCCAGATTTTTTTAAATTCTTTCTTTTCGTTTGTATTCTCATTTTGAAGATTTTTCCAGAAATTCTTAAAATCCTCTGAAAATTCAGTCGGAAATCTCTCTTCGATTTTCTTTATATCAGTAATGTTCCTGAAAATTTTTTCCGGTTCAGCAAGGTATTTATCAATCACATCGAAGTCACCAAGAATTATATTACCCCAGTGGTAATACTGGTCGAATGTTTCATTACCGAAATATGTTTTGTAAACCTCAAATAGCTCAAAATTCAGAATAATATTATTCTCGACTTTAATGCCGGAATATTTCGAAACAAAATCTATAACACTTAACACTTCAGGCATCCACGTTACTTTATCTGTATTCCTGCTTAATATATTCTTAAAAAATAATCCTGCTCTCCTTGAAGGGAAGACCATGGTTATATCGTCAAAATTGTCTTTATATCTGCAGGTAATATGTGATGCTAAGTATTCTAAAAAATCCGGCATATGTATTAGACTTGTATTAACTTATAAGGTTGATTTAAATATAAAATATATCCTTCGACACAGTCGTATTTCAACTCCTTTACTGCGTTGATGTATTTGTTCATTTGTTCCGTATGAGATTTGCTTTCCTTTCCTGTCTTGTAATCAAGAATGATGGCCTTGTTCTCTCTTATCATTATTCTGTCCGGTCTTATTGCGGTGCCGTTCCCGTCAATTATTTCTGCTTCGTTAAGTACTTTATAATCACCGGAAAACCAGTCCCCGATTTTCTTATCGGATAACAATTCTGAAAATTTGCGTCTTAGTTTTTCGGCTTTTGTTCCGTTTATAAGTCCGTAACTGATGTAATCTTTAACAGTTTTTTCAAAATCAGTCTTTGCCGTTATTCTGGCTAGTAATTCGTGAATTAATTTGCCTTCCGAAACTGAATCAAGACGTTTGTCCCAGGGTTTCATTCCATAGTTTGACGGTCTGATAACTGCCTTTTTCTGCCAGCCTGAAGATATGAATTTAAATTCTTCAGTATCTTTAAATGTTACCAACTCTTTAGTTTGCAGTTTCCCCGACTTGAGTTCGTTCTCCGAAAACATTGATTTCAGTTCTGAAATTTTCTCAATTCTGTTTTTTATAATTCGTCCTATGTTTTCGGTTTTCCAGTCGTATGAAATAATATAGAGTGCTTCTTCTGCCCGCGTGAAAGCTACGTACAGCAGATTAATATTATCAATTAATGTCAGGTCAATTTCATTAAGATAATCCTGACTGAAAAAAGTATTTGTTAATTTTGATGAAGTAGAAACCGGAAATGCGGGTATTGTATTATACGGTTTTTCCTCAGATGAAACCCACATATAATCTCTTGTACTTCTGGGAACCGTCTCCCAGGAAGCATAAGGAATTATGATTACTTTGTTCTGAAGCCCTTTCATTTTGTGTATGGTTAAAATACGAACTGCGTTTGCATTCCCCGGAGTTGAAATTGCGAAACTCTCCGATTTTTTTTGCCACCATTCGAGGAAACTCTGAATATCGGATGAATTCACGGCTGCATAATCACTTACAACGTCGAGCATTTTAATTAAATATAAATCAGGGGATTTATCAAATTGAAAAATGCGTATCAAATATTCCGTAAGTTCATATATATTCAGATTGTTTAAGACGGAATTCAGGTAACCGTCTTTATTAATGAAATCATCAGGGAGAAAATCCGGTAAATTATCTGCTGTGTCTTTCTTTAAAGAACTGAATAACTCGTGATTGTCTGTTTTTTTATTTAGTATGTACTTATTATAGTTATGCAGGAGTTCAGATGTTGTAATATCATTTTTTCTGTCTGCGATGAATTCGATTGCGCTAATAATAATTTTGATTTCAGGACTGTTAACAAGCATAAGTGATTCTGATGATATTACCGGAACTCCCGATTTAATCAAAAAATCCGCTATTAATACCCCTTCTTTTCTATTCCTTACAAGAATTGTTACATCGCTGAATCCATAACCTGCTTTGTAAGTTTCGTCAAGAATTTGCTTCACTTTGAGATTTGCTTTACCTATGCTGTCTTCTTTCTTTGTTTTTGAGTCACTTTCCAGCCAGATAAGATTTACATATCCTTCAGATTCAACATATTTATCCTGAATAAGGTCTTTTCCGCCGAAACCTTTCGATGCAATATCAAGTCCTGTTTGGGTTTTTAAATCAAGGTCGTCAGAAATGGATTTAAAGAAACAGTTATTGAAATCAATAATTTTTCCGGCACTTCTGAAATTAGTTTTAAGATTTTCAGTATCAATCTCAGACTCAAAACCGGGAAGGTCTTCATAAATGTCTTTAAGAATAAGTCTCATGTTCCCGTTCCGCCATCTGTAAATGGATTGTTTTGCGTCACCGACAACCATTGAAAATCTTTTCTCACTGAGAGAATTAATTATCAGGGGAATGAAATTTTTCCATTGGAAAGTGGATGTATCCTGGAATTCATCAATTAGGAAATGCTTATAATTACTTCCGATTTTATCAAAAATAAACGGAGAGTTATCTTCGGAAATAATAAATTTCAGAATTCTTGAAATATTGCTTTGAAGTACGATATTGTTTTCGGATTCGTATGCCTTCATTAGAGTCACGAGGTCATTGAAAATACCAAAGACAAAAATATTATTGAGTATTTGAATTGAAGAAAAATATTTCGGGGATTTTTTAAAATAATAGGATACCGCGAGGTTCATAAAGTTTAAAAGCCCGTCATCAAGGCAATCCTGTATAATGCCTGCTTTCGGTGAATCTTTTATGTACCATTCTTTTCTGTCATCGCAGGATTTTTGTGCTCTTGTCCCCGGCAAATACCAGTCATCTGCTGTCTGCATAAATATCTTTTTGAAATAATTCGGCGGACCGGATTTTTTATTCTTGAAATCTTCTGTTTCAAGATTATATCTTGCAATGAACTGAAGAGCAGCCTCTCCGATTTCCCTCATATCGAGTTCAAAGGTTTTCCTGATTGCCCACAGAGTTTTTATTAATTCTTTAATGCTGTTCCTGTCTTCCCTGTAATCTTTTTCGGAAAGCAGTTTACGTTCCCAGTATCTGTCCTTGAAAATTTCTTTCCCGAGTTTAAAAAGGCTGTTTTCAATTCTCCACCCTTCCTGAGACTCCATATTATAGTGTATAAATTCAATAATGAAATTTCTCAGTTCCTCGTCCGATTCTGTCTGATGCCACAAATTATTAACTATTTCTTCAAGAACCAGATCTTCATCTAGTTCGATACTGTAACCAGGGGATAATTTCAGTTCCTTTGCAAAAGACCTCAATACTCTGTGAAAAAAACTGTCTATTGTGGAAACGGAAAATGCGGAATAATTGTGTAAAATCTGCGATAATACTTCCTTTGCCTTTATTGTAATTATTCTTTCCTCAATCCCTTCCTGTATGAGTATCCCGCGTAAATTCGTATTTGCATTGCTGGCAAGAGCGTCCAGTTCCGATATGATTTTCCCCTTCATATCGTCTGTTGACATATTTGTAAATGTGACTGCCAGAATATTTTTGAAATTCGCAGGATATCCAAAGCAGAGTTTTATATACTCTTTCACCAGTTTGAAAGTCTTGCCGGAACCGGCTGATGACCTGTATATTATAAAATTCCCCAAATTCTGTTCTCTTTTTACAAATTTATTTTATTTATTATTAAAATAACATTCATATATCTGTATTTATTCTCACGCCGTGAGATTTTTCTATTTACTCCTGAGAAATTAAAATTTAAAGTGTTATTGCTTTGAAAGTCTTTTTTAATAATGGTATATTTAAAATTCATATAAAAAAAGTTTCTTTTACTTGTTTATTAATTATTTAATAAATATAACTAATAAGTATTTACAATAAAAGATTTAAGTTTATAACTAAGAATTAAACATACCATAATGAAAAAAAGATTAATTTTATTTACAGTTTTAATAGCAGGAATTCTGTTTTTAGGCGGATGCCAGAAATCCGATGTGCAGAAATCCGATATTACTCAGAATGCCGACCTGATAACTAAGGATGCGGCAGGGGAAAAAATCACTCTGAAGATGAAACCGAAAGTAGGCGACATATTCAACTATAAACTTCATATTGAACAAAACGGTTCGGAATCTTCATCTTTGAATAAAGGAAATGAAATAAAAAATTTCCAGATAATGGATTTGTATTTTATGAACGAAGTTATGGAGATAAATGAAACAGGTATCATAACATATAAAGTAAGATACGACAGTATAATGGTAAATGTCGGTGCTTCAGATAAGGATACATCATATTCAGTTACATATAATTCAAATGTAAAGGATTCGGTTTACAAAAAATCCGACTTCATAACTTTCAATACTTTAATCGGAAATGATTTCAGAGTAAGAGTGTCAGCAATCGGAGAAGTTACAACAATTTATGATCTGGAAAAAATTCAGAATATCATATACAAAGAATACGGGGATACACTGGATGCAGATGAGAAAGAAATCGTTAAGAAGTCACTGGAGGACCAGTTGAAAGAATTAACCCAGACGCAATATCAGATGTTCCCTGATAAAGAAGTAACAAAAGACTCAACCTGGACAAGCGTTCAGCAGACTGTGCTTGGAAGTTTTCCCGTTGAGAATATTTTAAAATATACGGTTACTTCAGTCGAGGAGAAAGAAAACGGTTATATAATAGGATTGAATGCAGGACTTGATTTTAAGATTCTCGAAAACACTTATAAGGAAAAGACAACAGGCATTAATTATAAACTTGAAGATGTTAAAGGAGGAGGTTCAGGAAAAATTCAGTTCAATTTAAGCAGGGGTTGCATTGAAATGAAAGAAACCGAAAAAAATCTGTCAGCAACTATACTTGCTTCACTTCAGGGTCAATCTGCAACAAGCTCGAAAACTGATATAATAAAACTGAAACTCGAATTATTATAAAACCTTATGATTGAGATAATATTTCTGGATCATCCGTTGTCTCTTTATTATCTCTCAAAAATCAGAGATAAGAAAACAGATTTATATAATTTCAGGAATTATGTAGATAAATTATCCTTTATTCTTGCCAGTTATGCCTATTCTGATTTAAAACTGCGAAAAAAACCTGTAGATACTCCGTTGATGAGAAGTGAAGGTTACGAACTGGATTGTGAAATTGTTCTTATGCCGATATTAAGAGCAGGACTGGGCTTAATGAAAGGATTTGAGGAACTGTTTCCCAAAGCAATGGTATCACATATAGGTATCTACAGAAATGAAGATACTTTGAAACCTGTCAAATATTATTTCAAATTTCCGAAAGTTAAGAACTTAAATAAAACATCAGTATTCATCCTTGACCCGATGATTGCCACAGGCGGGAGTATGATATACGCATTGAAAAAAATGAAAGAAAAGAAAGTTAAATCTGTGACGATTGCAAGTCTTCTGTGTGCCCCCGAAGGAATAAAAGAACTTGAAAAAGAATTTCAGCATTCGACTTTTGAAATATTAATATATACCTGCAGTCTCGACAAGAAACTTAATAAATACGGATATATTATGCCCGGACTCGGAGATGCGGGGGACAGATATTTCGGGACTTAAAATGTTACAGTGCAGGAGTTTGGTATTGTTTTTGATTTTCCGAATTGTTATTTATCATTATAAGTTGAACAGATGATAAGCAACTTTTACAGGAAAAAACTTGATGAACTTCTTGCAAACTGCAAGAAAAATATCACTTCCGTTAAAGTTAACGAAAACTTGATAACTAATGCTTACCGGTTTGCACTGGAAGCACATAAGAATGACAGACGTGCTTCAGGTGAACCATATGTGTCCCATCCATACGAAGTTGCAATGATTCTTGCCAATGAAATGCCTATCGATGATATTTCCGTCGCCTCTGCCTTGCTTCACGATGTAGTAGAAGATACAAAATTTACTATCAAAGATATACGGGCGGAATTTGGTGATGAAGTTGCCGAGATAGTCGATGGTGCAACGCAGATAGAAGGTATTTTCGAAAATTACGAAGTGAAAGCAGTTGAATCATTTAAAAAACTCCTGCTTTCAATGACTTCGGATGTTAGAACAATTCTTGTGAAATTTGCCGACAGGCTTCATAATCTGCGAACACTTGATTTTCTGCCGCCTTCAAGGCAGGTAAGAATTGCACAGGAAACTCTCGAAATATTTGCTCCTTTCGCACACAGATTCGGTTTATCAAATATCAAAACCGAAATGGAAGACTTGTCATTTAAATATCTTAACAAGCAGTTGTATGATGAAATAGCCAGAAAACTGAAAGAAAGAAAAAAGGAAAGGGAAAAATTTATTAAGAAATTTGTTGAACCGATAAGTGACGCACTCGAAAAGGAAAACTTTAAATTCGAAATAAACGGCAGGGCAAAACATATATACAGCATTTACAGAAAAATGATGAGCAGAAACAAATCGTTTGACGAAATATATGATTTATTTGCCGTTAGAGTAATTCTTGATACAGATAATAAATACGATTGTTTCTCTGCTTACGGAATTATATCAGAAATATTCATCCCGGTTCCCGAAAGATTCAAAGATTACATTTCGATTCCTAAGCAAAACGGTTATCAGTCGATACATACTACCGTTGTCAGCAAAGAAGGAAAACTTGTCGAATTACAGATACGGACAAGAGAAATGCATGAAGTAGCAGAAAAAGGTATTGCGGCACACTGGAAATATAAAGAGAATGTAAAAATAAGCGACAAGAAAATTGATGAATGGATGAAATGGATTAGAGAGACAATTGAAAATGCAGGCAAGGAAGATTATTCTTCCAAACAAATTATGGAAAGTTTCAAGATGAATTTGTATCAGGATGAGATATATCTGTTTACTCCTAAAGGGGAACTCAAGATTTTACCTAAAGGTTCAACGCCCGTAGATTTTGCATTTGAGATACACACTGAGGTGGGTATGAGATGTATTGGTGCCAAAGTAAACGGAAAAATTATAAGTCTGGATACGACTCTGAAAAGCGGCAGTCAGGTGGAAATACTGACTTCCAAGAATCAGACTCCTAAACGTGACTGGGAAAAATTTGTTGTTACACAAAAAGCAAAGTCAGACATTCGGAAATATTTCAATACCGAAAAACGCAGTTATGCGGATAAAGGTAAAGAACTATTTGAGAAAAGATTAAAAAAGAATAAACTTCACATTAATGAAGACGACCTGACACGGCTTGTTCATAAAATGAAATTCAAAGATATTTTGGACTTCTATTACGAAGTCAGCATTAATGATTCCAGAGCGGATGATATTATATATGTAATTCAGAATAAATCAAAACAGGAGATAACAGATGTTTCAACGGAAAATATAAAAGAACCGGACGGGGAAATTAATACGCAGGAAAAAACTTATAATAAATTTATTGCTGATGCCCGTGCGACAGCAGGAGGTATATCACTTGGAGACGGACAGACAAAATCAAACATACCGGGGCTTAAATATGACTTTGCGAAATGCTGTAACCCGATTCCGGGAGATGATGTAATCGGATACATTACAAAAACAGAGGGTATAAAAATACACCGGCGAAACTGCAATAATATTGTAAATTTATACCTTATGGATTCCAGCAGAATCGTTGATGTAAACTGGGGAGATTCCGGTCTTTCCGAATTCCCCGGCGGAGTAAGAATTACAGGTGAAGACCGTCCGGGAATTCTTAACGAACTAACGGAAATGATATCAAAGACATACAAGATAAATATTATCAGTGTAAATATATTTACGAAAGGAACAATGTTTGAAGGGACTATTATATTAAATATTCACGATTTAAAAGAACTGAACTCCGTTATAGATAAAATCAGAATGCACAAAGGTGTTGTAAATGCGTCAAGATATAACGGCTGATTCAGGAAGAATTGTAGTAACCCCTGTTCCAAAAATCTTTTGTTTTAAAACTTATATATAAAAATATTCTTTCACTCCTGAAATATTCTTTATTTCTCTTAACCAACAATCCCGTACATTCATCAGATTCAACCTTAATTGTAATTGTAACAGGATTCTTTTGTCTTACCGTTGTTCTGTAAACGGGCTGGTAAGTCAAATTCAGCATTAACAGAAGAAACAATAATAATAATATCTTTTTTATCATTTCTGTAATTTATTCAGAATTATTCTTTAATTCAATTAATTTAATTAAATCAGGTTTAAGATTTAAGGATAACGAATTTTAATTTCAGGTGTTATAAAAAATTACGGTTGAAATTATCAATCAGGCGGAAATTTATAGATTGAAAAAAAAATTGAATTTGACGATTTTTTTTAAAAAAAATTGATGATAAAAGCAAAAATTTCTGCTCTTTCTGTTCCTTTCACTATTCTGATTATATTTTTTGCAGCGTTATATTCTTGCTCTGATACTGAAACTCCTCTGATTCCTGTTGACAAAAAGTGCGAAGTCAGGGCGGGGAACACAATTCCTGTACTGCCTTGTTCTGTATATTACTACTCAAACGTTTCGGGTAATGTTACAAACACGAGCATTATTTTTTATGATGACAGCGGAAAACACACTGTAAACGATCCTGTATTTCCTTTCACAAAATCATTGTATTTAACTGCAATGGATACTTCGTTAATATATGCAACTTCGACATCAAATCCGAGCGGCGGAATTTTTGTTATTTGTAAAGCCCTTAGCGCCGGCTATTCATTTGAGGAAAGGGATTCCTGTTTTAAATAAAAGGGATAATGTGTAAAATTTTTTTGCACTGTGTAAACGTTAAATTTAATTGAATATATTGTTTATTAACATTAACTTGATATTTTAAATTTAATCAGGTCTTGTTAACAGCTTTATTAATAGGGTTATTCGCAGGTTATATTTTATCGATGCCGCCTCTCGGACCGACAAATTTTGCTATTCTCTCCAAGGGCTTCAAAAAACAGGTAAAAGAAGGAGTAGCGATAGGTGCAGGAGCAGGTTTTGCGGATTTAATTTATATCCTTGTTGCATTCGGAGGCGTCTCGCTTATCCGCAGTTTCGTACCTGAATCATTTGATTTATTTTTGTATGATAATGAACTCTATTTCAAGGCCGGAATTACGGCTGTCGGTTGCATTATTGTGTTTTATTACGGACTGAAAATAATGAGAAGCAAATCATTCGAAGAAGACAGATCTATCTCGGATGAGATTAACGAAATTGAAGCAATTGCTGCCGAGAAATTACATCACACAGAAAATGGAATCGTCAGGATTATTAAGAAAGAACCCATTAAGAAAAAAAACGGTTCGGGAATATATTCGGCTTTTGTTGCAGGAATTCTGCTCTGCGTTTCTTCAGTTACGTTGCCTGCATCCTGGATTGCATTCGTCGGTTATTTGAAAAGTTATGATTTGATTAACAATGAAATCTTATCCGGTTTGTTCCTTGCTCTAGGCGTAATGACAGGCACAACTTTGTGGTTTTATACAATAGTAAAAATAGTTTCCCGGAATTCGCATCGTATTATGCCCGCTACTTTAAATAAACTTAACACGGGAGTCGGTTTGTTTTTAATTTTACTGTCATTATTTTTATTCTACAAAGTTTTTGATTTTGCATGTTCAATATAATTAAAAAGGAATGACAGGACCTTCAAATACCGAAACAAAGAAAATATGTCAGTATTGTCATTCTTATATAAAGGATAAGGATGATATGCTCCTGTGCCCGGAATGTAACTCACCATATCATATCGAGTGCTGGTATGAAAATGAAGGATGCGGTGCATACGGATGTAATTACAGGTTAAAAATTGATGACAGGAAGAAAAACCGCCGTGAGAATATTGAAGAAATTCTGGTTAGTGTTGAGTTTCACATAAATAACAATCATTTCATTGATGCTATTAATCTTTGCAGAAGAATATTAAGCATCGAAAGCGAAAATATAGAAGCTAAGAAATTTTTTAACAAAGCAATAACTCTTGAGAACACGAAACAGCACCTTATGGAATCGGGGGAAACGGCATTCAAAAAGGAAGACTTAATAGGTGCGGAATTATTTTTTACTAAAGCCCTGAAATACACAGACGAAATTGAATCGGACTTAATTAAGACCAAACTCCAAATATTAAAAGAGAAATATCCTTTAATTCTAAAAAGAAGACGGAGGAACAGAATCCTGTCTAATCTCATAGGCCTGCTTATTGTCCTCAGCCTTGGGTTTTTATTGTATTATAACATTTTTATGAAAGAAGAAAGGGAATTCTATGCAATAGAAAAAGACGATAATACAGTTGATATAACAAAACTTGAACAGCAGATATCCAGATACGAAAAATTCCTGATTAAATACAAGAACAGCGGATATTTTGATGAAGTTAATTCGAAAATATCAGTACTTTCATCGGTTGTTGCGGACAGAGTCGTTGATAACGACTGGCGTTCGGCTCTGAAATACCTTCAGAAAATTGACAGCAATGTTAACAGCACTGCTTACAAGGACATATCGAAAAGAGTCTATGTTAAAGCGGAGGATGAATTCCAGAAATATATGAAGAAATCCGTGGAATCAGACAGGAATAGAAATTTTGCCGATGCACGCAGCAATCTGGAAAAGTGTCTCGCAATTTCCGAACAGTTCTCCGAAGGATTTTTTGCAAAAGACAAAATAAAAATTCAGGATGGGATTAACCTGTTAGGTAAGAAAATAAGTGCTGCAATGAAACAAAAAGAAGTTTATAAAGAATTATCCGACAAATCTGATGAATATTCAAAATTAGGAAATAAGGGGGTTTCGAACGCAGTTAATATTTCTTTTCATATACTTGCCAGCAAAAATAACGGATTTTACGTCTGCAGAAATCTGGATAATAACGAAATTTTTGCACTGAAAAGCCCCGGAACGAATTATTTGAAAGGGGATTTGCTGAATTTTGACTGTTATAGGCAGGGTAATACTTCCATTGAATATAACAATTCATTAAGGGAAATGCCTGTATATATCACACTGGAAAATGCGTTGTTTAATGCGGAAAATGATAAACTGACCGCTTCATTCGAAAAGGAAGCAATTTTACAGAGAATAAAATATCTGAAAGACCAGATTAACAGACTCGACAGTGTTCTTAATCTGAAATTGTTTTAGTTTTTCACAACAAAAGGGTAAATTGATATTCCGATTTTTTTTATCGAAAATATAAAATTTAATAATTTCTGACGTCCGGAAACAAGGAAAATTATCGTAAAAATAAGAATTGTTTTTTCGAAATAAATATTAATTAATATATTGATTTAAATATTAACTTTTTATAAATTTATTGTTCTTTGTAATATTGTGAAAATGCCGGGTAGGTAGCGAAGTGGTTAAACGCATCAGACTGTAAATCTGACGGCTCATGCCTTCGGAGGTTCGAATCCTTCCCTACCCACGCAGGAAATTATGCGGGAGTAACTCAGTTGGTAGAGTCACAGCCTTCCAAGCTGTTGGTCGCGGGT
>CAYWMV010000040.1:0-15774 GCA_964459055.1 uncultured Ignavibacteriaceae bacterium
TTTGTCAAGATTTTTTTTAAATATGACTGTATTTTAAAATTTTTTATTTATAAATTTTGTGTTTTATATTAAGGACAAATGGCAAAGACAAAAACTTCCTATCAAAGAACTTCTAAAAAGAATACTCAGGGTTTCTTACAGAACGAAAATCTGGGGTTATTAAGTTCCGAGAACTATAAATCCTGGCTTTTAATGACGGGTATTATAATTTTCGCCCTTCTTCTGTTTTTTAATCAGGGAATTTTTGGCGGTAAAATCTTTTCATCGCCTGACAATATGTCACCGCTGAGCACCGCTCCGTTTCTTGAGAAGGCAAAATCCGAGGGTATTTATCCGCTCTGGACTCCTTTTGTATTTACGGGTATGCCGTCCTACGGCTCATTAATGACGGGGCTTCCCCAGTTTCATAAAATTCTTGCGCTGCCTTTTTCCGTATGGAACAGCATACTTAATCCCGTGATTGACGGCAACCTGTTTCATATGACAATCATATATTATTTTATATTCGGTATTTCGCTTTTCTTTTATATCAGATATAAATTTAATAATAATTTAATTGCACTGTTTGCAGGCTTGACGGGAGTTTTTGCGACGGGAATTATACAGTTAATCATTGTCGGACATCATACTAAAATGTTCGTGTTTTCTTTTTTTCCTCTCGCATTATTATTTATTGACAAACTGATTGAAGATGAGGACGAAAATTATTTCAAAAAATTAATTTACTTTGCGTTACTTACCATCGTACTGCAGTTGCAGATATCTTTCAATCACGTGCAGATGCTTTTCTATTCGTTTATGTTTGTGGGAATTTATCTGCTTTTTGTTTTCATTTACAAAATTATAAAAAAGTTAAATGTAAAAAGATTAATCGTATCTTACATACTTATAATCGCCGCACTCGGATTTTCTTTTGTCATGAATCTCGACCCGATTCTTTCCGTCACTGAATACAACAAATATTCAATAAGAGGACAGGCAAGCATCGAAGCAATTTCCGACCCCTTGAAAACAAATGAAAAACCCCTTAGTTATGAATATGCAACCAACTGGTCTTTCTCACCGGGTGAAGTAATGACTTTCATTATCCCTTATTATTACGGATTCGGAAATGTTGAAATTAACGGACAAAAGGGTAATCTGTACTGGGGGCAGATGCCGTTCACGGATTCGCCTGTTTACTTCGGCGTGATTACATTTGTTCTCGCAATAATCGGTATTGTTATGAATTTCCGAAGGAATGCTTTCGTTATGTCTCTTACTTTTATTGTCTTTCTATTTTTACTTCTGTCTTTCGGAAGAACTTTCCCGCTGCTTTATAATTTTTTCTATAACAATGTCCCCTATTTCAGCAGTTTCCGGGCACCTGTAATGATTCATTATTATCTCGACCTTGCATTTACAATTCTTGCGTGTTTCGGACTGAAATCAGTTATTGACACAGTCAAGGATACAGGAAGACAGAAACTCCTGAAATACACTTCTTATGCAATTGCTGGATTTGCAGTCATAATGCTGTTAGGTGCGATTGCGGGATGTGAAAATTCTTACACAAATTCGGTTTCTGCGAGTCCTCTGAAGGAAAAACTTTTATCACAGGGCGTAACACCTCAGGAGGCATCGAATTATGCAAAACAGATTGCATCTTACGCATATAAAAATGTCATTCAGGATATGCTGCTGCATTCGGTACTAATTCTCATAACTATCGGCATCGTAATATTACTGATTAGAAAAACAATTGGAAAATACTGGGGACTGATATTTATTATCATAATTGCCACATTCGATGTTGTTAATATCAGTTCAAAAACATTGCACTGGGATGATAAAACGGCGACATCATCTTATTTCAAAGAAACCGATTATACAAAATGGATTTTAAACAAAGATCCCGATACTTACCAATACAGGATAGCCGAGATGAACAGCGGAAGACTAACTACATCGAACCTTCTCGCATATTTCAACCTTCATCTTTTTAACGGATATCACGGAGCAAAATTAAGGATTTATCAGGATGCCATTGACGTTGCAGAAGGCGAGAATCCCTTCCTGCTTGGTCTTTCAAACGTTAAGTATGTTTTAAACAATAAACCCGTTAACGATACCATCGCCTACACCGAAGCATATAAAGGTTCAATGATAATTTACGAAAATAAATTCTTCATGCCGAGAACATATTTCGTTGATGAAGTTCAGGTTCAGACAGGTATAAATATATTAAACAATATAAAAACAGCATCATTCAATCCGAAACAAACCGCATTTGTAGAAGAAGAAATCAAAACACAAATCGTTAAACCGGATTCAACCGCATCGGCAAAATTAATTAAAGGCGGAATTCACAAACTTGAATATGAAGTAAATGCATCCGGAAGTAATTTCCTTGTGCTGACCGAAACTTACTATCCCGCCGGGTGGAAAGCATTCATAGACGGAATTGAGACTGAAATATACAAAACAAATTATCTTTTCAGAGGAATTGTTGTATCGGCGGGAAAACATAAAGTTGAGATGGTATTTCATTCGGATACATTCGAAACAAGTAAGAATATAAGTCTTTACTCAAACATATTTGTTTTTATCGTTCTGCTTGCAGGTGTCGGAGGTTATTACTTTAAAAAGAAAAATAACAAAAAAGATTAAGTTATTAGGAATAAGTTAATTTAGAATTATATCTGATGATAAAAAAACTTTTAGTAGCGAACAGAGGAGAAATTGCAGTAAGAATATTAACCGCAGCAAAAGAAATGGGATTAAAAACAGTTGCGGTGTATTCGGATTTCGACCGTTATTCACTTTTCACAAAACTTGCAGATGAGGCTTACCATATTGGTGAATCACCCGCATCACAGAGTTATTTGCTCGCTGACAGGATAATTGAATCTGCGAGGAAATCCGGAGCGGACGCAATACATCCGGGATACGGATTTCTTTCCGAGAGGAGTATGTTTGCCGCTATGTGTCTCGAAAACGGTATTAAATTTATCGGACCAACCGCAGAAGCAATCGAAAATCTCGGCAGTAAAACAAAAGCAAAACAACTTGCCGTCAAAAACAATGTACCGGTAGTCGCCGGCACTGAAAAAGCGGTTAAGGATTTCAATGAAGCAAAAGAAATTGCACAAAAAATAGGATACCCCATAATGATAAAAGCATCCGCGGGCGGAGGCGGCAAAGGGATGCGTGTCGTGAAGTCCGAATCAGAACTCGAGAGTTCCCTGCGAATGGCTCAGAATGAAGCACGCTCTTCTTTCGGAGACGACAGCGTTTTTATCGAAAAATATGTTGACTCGCCGAGGCACATTGAATTCCAGATACTCGTTGACGAATACGGAAATGCCGTTCACCTCGGCGAAAGGGAATGTTCAATGCAGAGGCGGCATCAGAAAATAATTGAAGAGACTCCGTCCGTCATCATGGATGAGAATTTAAGATTAAGAATGGGTGAATGCGCAAAGAGAATAGCACTTGCTTCGGGTTATACGAATGCCGGTACAGTTGAATTTATGGTGGACAATGAAAATAATTTTTATTTTCTTGAAGTTAATACCAGACTCCAGGTTGAACATCCGATTACCGAAATGAGAACAGGATTTGACCTTGTTAAGGAACAGTTGAAAATTGCTTCAGGAGAAAAATTATCAGTAACACAGGATGACGTGAAATTCAAAGGATATGCAATCGAATGCAGAATTTGTGCAGAAGACCCCGACAACAATTTTCTGCCCTCAACGGGAAAAATCGAATATATGAACCGGGTGCTCGGAAACGGGATGAGGGAAGATACAGGAATTGAACAGGGAAATGAGATTTCGATTTATTATGATTCTATGATTTCTAAACTCATTTCATACGGTCCCGACAGGAAAACGGCTGTTGATAAAATGAAAAGAGTATTGAGGGATTATAAGATTTCAGGTGTAAAAACAAATATAAATTTTCTGCTTCAGTTACTGAACTGCGACGAATATATAAATGGTGACTACAACACGCAGTTTGTCGAAAAAATATTTTTACCCCGGCTGATAAGCACGAACAAACAGATTGAAAAAACTGATTCAGAAGCACTTATGCTTGCAGGAATTCTGTTCAAGGAAGCAAAGAGCAATGAGGTGCAGGAAAAACAGGAAGGAATGAAATTAAAAAGCAACTGGACTAAACAAAGGGCGCAAATATTCCAATGAAAAAATATTATTTAAATCTCGGCGAAAGCAAGGAAACTAAAGAAATCACTTTAAGCGGACACGAAACTTTCACGAATGAGGAAGGTGAGCACAAGTATGAATATAAATTTATTACTCCTTCGATTATGGTTCTCAGAATTGACGATAAGAATTATGTGATAAAGGGTGAAACGGATACAGAAACAGAGTCTGACGTGAAAAACACGGATTTCATTCTTGAACTCAACGGGAATAATTACAAATTGAACTGTAAGAGCGAACTCGACCTGCTTCTGGAGAAAGTTTCGAAAACAAAATCCGAAAAGTGATTTAAAAAAGATATTGTTTCTCCCATGCCGGGTTCAATAGTGAAAATAAACGTGAAAGAGGGAGATAAAGTCAGAAAAGGACAAGTCTTGCTCGTTCTTGAAGCTATGAAAATGGAGAACGAACTTAAAGCAACTCAGGATTGCATTGTAAATAAAATTTTCTCGGAAGAGAAAAAACCTGTTGACAAAGGACAAATACTTCTTAAACTCGAACCATTCGAATAAATCAGATGATTGTAGTCGCTTCATTTTTTGCCGCTGTTATTCCGATGTTTGTTTACCTGTTTATTATATGGTGGCTTGACAGAAATGAACGGGAACCGTTCGGGTTTTTATTCCTGAATTTTTTCTGGGGTGCTACAGGCGCTATCATTCTGGCAATAATCGGAAGTCTCTTTTTTCAGTTACCTGTTTCTACTTTTATTATGGCTGTATCTGACGATAATCCCGATGAGATTATCAATCTTTCAGGAGCAATCATTACTGCACCCGTAGTTGAAGAATTTACGAAAGGTATTTTTCTTCTTGCTATGGCATTAAGCAGAAAATTTGACGGAGTGGTTGACGGGGTGGTTTACGGAGGTGCAATCGGTCTTGGTTTCGGAATGACAGAAAATTTTCTTTATTTTGTTTCCGAGCAGGAAAACTGGCTGGCGGTCGTGGTTATCAGAACATTATTCTCCGCACTTCTGCACACTCTTGCGCAGGCAACTTTCGGAGGAATCATAGGTTATGCTAAGTTCAAATCGGCTTCGGTTAAATTATTTCTTATACCATTGGGATATTTTGCTGCGGTAATTATTCATTTCGTCTGGAATTTATCTGTAAGTTTTGAAGGAATTGCCTTGTTCGGATTCATTTTTGTTTTCTTTTATGCACTTGGTCTTATTGTTGTTTTTCAGGCGGCACTTTTTCACGAGCAGAAAATTATTGCTCGGGAACTCACCGAGGAATCTCAGTTTGGGATTATTCCCCGTGAACATCTGAATTTTCTTCCTTACGTTTCAAGAAGGAAATCAATGGTCTGGCTGCCCGTGAATTTCCAGAAGAAAAGATATATTGATTACGCAATAACCCTTGCTCTAAGAAAAGACCAGTTAAGAAAAATTAAAATCCGGAATTTAACTTATGAACGTGAAATTGAAATTCTGCGGGTTAAAATACGTTCGTTGTTCGGCTGACAATATGGCTTGTTAAAATATTGATTCCGCTTAATAGCCTGAAATTTAATGTCCTTTTCCCGTATTCACCTGCCTGCAAAATTACCAAATTACACCTGCAACATCCGGAAACATAATTCAATTAATCACAAAAAATGCCTTTTTTACGTGTTTATATATAAATAAATTAATGATTATTTAAATTACATTAATAACCTGGAACAGTAAAATTTTGAGCCTGACTGACAAAGTAATAAAAAATACACTTTACAATTTTCTCTCACAATTTGCTGCTTTCATTGCGCCTCTTCTGCTGACACCGTTTATAATAGGAAAAATCGGCGAGGAAAACTTTGGAATATATGCAATAATTCTCGGATTTACCGGTACTTTCGGTTTGCTGGATTTTAGTTTATCAACATCTTTTGTCAAGTTTATATCCGAGCATTACAACAAGAAAAATTTCTTAAAACTAAACTCTGTTCTTAATACAGGAATTTTATTTTATCTCTTTTTCTCTGTTCTGATAGTAGTCGCGGGATATGCTTTTTCAGAATCCCTGCTGCGTATTATTAATATTCCCGATGAATTATTCGGGACAGGAGTTTATGCTTTCAGGATTTCACTGATAACTTTTTTCATTTCAAATACATTTCTGATTTTTACATCAGTTTTGATAAGTATCCAGAGGATGTATATCGTAAGTATTATTGCTTTTACTGCCACGGTTTTCAATATATTTTTTACGGTTGTTTTCCTGCATATGGGTTTTGGATTAATCGGTCTGATGTGGAGTCAGTTAATTACGGTCTGCATTATCTCGGTAATTCCGGTTTATTATTCATTTAAGCACATCCCCGGATTACGTATCGGATATCCGGGAAGAAATGCATTTAAGGAAATGGGCAAATTCGGGATACAGATGCAGTTGTCAAAACTTGCTACCTTTGCAACCGAAAAATATGATGAAATACTGCTCGGTATTTTTACTTCTTTGTCAAATGTAACATATTTTAATCTTGCCGTAAAACTCGGGAGATTCGGAAGATTTATTCCTATGCAGGTTGTTAATCAGGTTGCACCCGTAGCTGCTGAGTTTAAAGCAAAGGATGAAAACGAAAAATTAATCAGACTGTTTGGTGATATTTCTAAATATCTGACAATAATTTCTTTACCTATAATTCTGTTTATTTTTACTTTTGCGGATTTACTGCTGTTAACATGGATGGGAGAAGAATACCCGCTTACCGTGAATATTATCAGAGTTTTAATGGTCGGACAGGCAGTTAATCTGATTTTCTCCGCTCCGGGAAATTCCATTACGCCCAATATAGGAATCCCGAAATTCCAGATGTTTGAAGGTTTAATCCAGCTCGTTATTAATCTAATTTTAAGTTTCATTCTTATTAAAAATTTCGGAGTTCTCGGAGCTGCCTATGGCAACACTATTGCACTTATTACAGGAGCAATATTCATATTCATAATCTCGGCTTCATACTTTAAAACAGACAAAAAGAAAATACTGTCGTCAATTTATATTAAGCCGTTTATAGCTGTTTTAATTTCAGCGCTTTGCTCTTACGTGCTTTATATAAATATATTTTTAAAACTGATATTACCCTATGGAAGAATTTCGGGTCTGTTGCTCGTTGCATTAACGGCTCTTGTTTTTATGATGGTATATATATTATTTATTTTGATATTGAAATATTTGGATGAAAACGATAAAATTTTAATTTACAAAACACTTTCGAGATTTATACCGGGTAAAGTTATTAATAAATACAGAAAAACAAATGATTTTGAATACAAAGGTGAACTGATCAGTTTCTTCGTTGTTACTCATAACAGGTTTAATATGCTGAGAAAATGCACCGGGTCACTCATTAAATCTTTAGATAATTACAACTATGAACTGATAATATGGGATAATAATTCTGAAGACGGAACAAGGGAATATTTATCCGCCCTATCGAAAGGAAACGAAAGAATCAGGGTTATACTGCATAATGAAAATGCAGGCACAAATGCAAAAGGGCTCTCAGCGGAAGAATGTAAAGGTGAGTATATTTTTGGAATTGACGATGACTGCCTGGAATTTCCTGAAAACTGGGTGAAAGAAATGCTCACCGCCTATAACTGTATTCCCTTTATGGGATATCTGGCAACCGATGTTGTTCAGAATGAATATACAAACGGAGCAAAACCATCTCAGGATAACTACTCTGTAAAAAAATACTGCGGCGGTAAAATAAGCCTTCTTGTTGGTCCTACAGGCGGTTGGTGTTTTCTTGTTTCAAGGAACGTGTATAATGAAACAGGAAAATTCCTGATTCTGAAAGACAGAGTCTTTTTTCTGGAAGACGGTGATTATATTGTCAGATTGAAGGGTAAAGGATTGAAGGCAGGAATTCTTGAAGGTGTCAAAGTCTTTCACGCAACCGGAGATTATTACAACAAGGAATATGCCGGTATTCTCGCGAATAAATACAAAAGCAACAAACTACCGCTTCCGCTCACATATAGAATTAAAAGAAAATTGAAATCAATATTCTCGTTAAAAAAATTATACAGGAAAATAATTGATTCATCCCTTGAAGGCTGAATAAAATATGCAGAAAAGTAATGAAAATATTATTAGAGATTTTTCTTCGATTATAATAGTTAATTATAATACCGGCAACTATCTGAAGAAATGTATAGAGAGTATCTGTAAATACGAACCGGGTGATTCTTATCAGATAATAGTTGTTGACAATGCATCTTCCGATAACACATATGCGAAAATCGAAGCAATAATTAATAAGCACAAAAATATTAAATTCATTAAATCGGAAACAAATCTTGGTTTTGCAAAAGCCAATAATCTCGGTTTTAAGGAATCCTGCGGAGAGTATATATTAATTCTCAATCCCGATATTGAATTTCAGTCACCGGCTCTGTCGAATCTTAAATTACATCTTAATAAAAAAAATATCGGTGCTGTCTCCCCTTTACTGAAAGATGTAAGAGGAGAAATTCAGTATAATTATTATCAGCAATACCCATCTGTAAGACAATTTTTGTATTTTCATTCGATGATGTCAAAGTTGTTTACCGGCAGCATTAAATTAAAAAATAAATATCTGCATAAATCTTCATTTGATGGAAGTATTGATGCTCTCGCAAAATCCGGGCAGCTCCCATGTGCATTTTTGCTGACTTCCAGAGATATTTTTTTAAATGCAGGTTTAATGAATGAGAAATATTTTCTGTTTTTTGAAGATGTGGATTTGAGTTTCAGGATTAACAGAAATTATGAATTATATGTCGATACTTCCGAATCAGTAATGCACTTCGGAGGCTCAAGTTTTAACATAGATAAGAACTCCGAAATTTACGGTAAATATATTTTGAGTATGAATATTTTTTTTGAATTAAATTATACATTTTTACATGCTCTTGTATTGAAATGTATTACTATACTGAATTCATTACTGATATTAACCTTAGAATATATGAAAAAACTGATCGGGAAATGCGACAGATTCAGAATTGAAAAGCATAAATATTTTTTAAAACTTCTTAAAAAACAATATTTGCAAATTGGTAGCGGTAATAATACCTAATTACAAAGGAGAAGAACACTTAAGGGAATGTCTGGATTCATTAAAAATTCAGTCTTACGGTAATTTTGAAGTAATTGTTGTTGATAATAATTCCCCGGATAATTCCGTTGAAATCATCCGCAATGAATACAGTTTTGTAAAATTGATAATATTGGACACAAATACGGGCTTCTCTAAAGCGATAAATACCGGTATTAAATCGGCACTAGAAAACAAAAATACGGAATTTCTCATTCTTTTAAATAATGACATTAAATGTGACAAAGATTTTGTTAAGGAATTAATTAACGGTTTCAGTGAAGCGGATACAGGAAGTGTAGCATCTAAAATGCTGAATTATTATTATCCGGATATTATTGATGATGCCGGCGATTTCATAAACAAGAGAGGACTTCCTTACGCCAGGGGCAATAAAACTAAAGACTCCTTTTTATTTAACAGGAAAGAGTTTATTTTTTCAGCATGTGCGGGAGCAGCGGCTTACAAAAGAGAAGTTTTTGAAAATGTTGGTTTATTTGATGAAGACTTTTTTGCATATTTTGAAGATATTGATTTTGGATTCAGGATGCAGTTAATGGGATATAAATGCTTTTACAATCCGGTTGCAGTTTGCTATCACAAAAGAGGAGCCACTTTTTCTTCGCAGGGAGAACTGACAACAATGCTTTGCGAAAAAAATCTAGTTGCGGTTAGAATTAAAAATTATCCTTTAATCCTGCTGACAAAAAATCTTTTTATCTTCTTTTTTTCAAGAATAGTAAGATACTACAGGTTCTGGCGGGAACATTCATTTGTTGTGTTCCTGTATGCTCTGAAAGGTTATTTTAAAGGATTGCTGGAAATTCCAAAAAGTATGAAGAAACGAAATCACATTCAAAAAAACAGAAAACTGAAACCTGTCCAGATAGAAAACATTCTGAAACTTAATAAAGAGTAATGGCTGAAGTATCGGTGATAATATTAAATTACAACGGGAAATATTTTTTGAGTGAATGTATTGAGTCCGTCCTTTATCAGAGTTATACGGAATTTGAAATTATTTTTGTGGATAACGGTTCTTCCGACGGAAGCGTTGAATTTATTAAGCAGCGCTTTAATGATGAACGCTTAAAAATTTATTCGACAGGGAAAAATCTCGGATTCACGGGGGGGAACAATTTCGGATTTCAATATTCACAAGGAGATTATATTGTTCTTCTAAATAACGATACTGTAGTGGAAAAGAACTGGCTCGAAGAACTCGTAAATTCCGTAAAGAATTTCAAAAATGCAGGTCTCATCCAGTCTCTGGTTCTTACCGAAGGAATTCCGGACAGATACTATAAAAAAAACGGTACAATCAATCTGCTCGGTCACAACATAATGGAAATTTTCAATATTGATGAAGACGGGAAAGGAGAAATATTTCTTGCGGGAGGTTCATCATTAATTTTCAATAAAAATATACTGAAGAAAAATAACGAGATATTTCCCGGGGAATATTTTCTATATTCCGAAGATACCTATCTGAGTTTTTATTCGGTATTTTCAGGAAAGAAAAATTATCATACATCAAAATCCGTTGTACATCATAAAGGCTCAGGAACAACAAAGAAAGAAAAAAACTCAAAAATTACTTTTTATCAGGAAAGAAACAGAATACTGAATTTTCTGATTTTTTTCAGAACCGGTATATTAATAAGGTTAATTCCCTACTTTTTTTTAAATGTTTTACTTAAACTGATTATATCTTTAATAAGCAGCCGCTATTCATTTACGGGGGTATTGAAATCATATTTCTGGATTTTGTCAAATGCGGGATTCATAAAATCACGGCGCAGAGAAATAAAAAAGATTAAAATTGCGGAAGACAGGGATGTTTTATTGTTTTTATCCTGTAAATTGTTTAACGGAAATAATATTTTAGAGAAAATTGTGAATAATATTTCAAAAACATATTGTTTAATAACCGGATTGAGAACCGTGGAATTTAATAAGGAATGATATCATTCATCATAGTTAATTTCCGTCAGGGCAAATTACTTTACAAATGTATTGAATCGTTGTATGCCAAAATATTCTCCGTTCCTATCGAAATTATCATTGTGAATAATTCTCCCGATGAAAAACTAAATGAATTACCGAAACGTGAAAACCTCAGAATAATTCAAAGTGAAAATAACGGTTTCTCAAAAGGCTGTAATTTAGGAGTGAAATATGCAAAGGGAGAATTTTTGATGTTTGTTAATCCCGACACAGCAATTATTAATGATTTTTTTTCGGATTTAATTGATAGGACAATTACATTTGGTTATGGTGCTGTCGGGTTAAAGCTCTACTATGTTAACAACGATTTCCAGATTTCATTCGGAAAATTTCCTACACTCAGCAATGAAAGGCACAACAAAAAACTCGAAATTGCATTCAGAAACAAAGACGTCAAAATTATAGAGGAAACCGAAAATAATTTCAGAGACATCACACCCGTTGACTGGGTTTCGGGTACTTCCCTGTTTATGAAAAAATTAGTTTTTGAAGAAATAAAAGGATTTGACGAAAGATTTTTTATGTATTATGAAGATGCCGATTTATGCAAACGCCTGTCTTTGAATGGTCTAAAGACTTATTTCTATCCGTACTCGGGTATAATTCATTATAAAGGCGAAAATGCAAATCCTGATTTTAAGAACGTTACATATTATTATTCAAAACAATCTCAACTCATTTATTACAGCAAGCACAATAATAAATTTGAAATTTTTCTTTTACGGACTTATCTTGGCGTTAAATTCTTTTTAATCGGATTGCTTACGTTCAATAAAAATGCCTTACGAATATTCAAACTTACACTGACTTACAGACTTGATAAATAAAAACGAAATAAAAAAAATACTGATATTTAAACTCTGCTGCCTCGGAGATATAATTTTCATTACACCAGCAGTACTGAATCTTAAATATAATTTCCCTGATGCGAAAATTAATTATATTTTATCCCCGTGGCTGAAGAGTTTATATGACTATCTGCCGTGCAATGATGGTATTATCGAATTTTCACCCCCTGAGAATGAAAATGTATTTCTGAAGTTTGTTTCTGCTTTCAGACTCCTGCGGATATTGAGAAAAGAAAAATTCGAACTGGTTCTTCTGGGGCACAGAACTAATATTTTCGGTATGATTCTTGCATTATGCAGAATAAAATACAGACTTGGTTTTAGTAAAACAAAATTTATAAATTATCCTGCGGATTATAATGAAAATAAATACGAAACTCTCCGTTATCTTGAAATAATTAAATCAGCTAATCTTGATTTGAAATATGAATTTCCGGAATTAGTAAGGAAGAAAGATAAAAATGCAGTTAAGCAAAAATACGGATTACCGTTGAATAAAAGAATTATCGGTATATTCCCTTTCGGCGGAATTAATCCCGGAACTGTTATGCCGATAAAAAGGTGGGACCCGGAAAAATATAAAATACTCTCTGAAAAACTGATTAAAGAATTCAGTGAAATACAAATAATTTTCTTTAACGGAACTGAAATCGATGAAAAAGTTGAAACCGGTGTTTCGGACAATAAAATTATAATTATGAATATCCACACCGATGTTATATCGGTTTGTGATTTAATTATTGCGGGCGATACGGGCATAATTCATATCGCATCCGCTTTCGGAGTATGTACTTTATCATTGTTTGGACCTTCTAATCCGGAATTGGTGGCTCCGAGAAGTACACCGGCAGTTAAACATTTAAACATCTGGAAGAAACCGCCCTGCAGCCCGTGCTACACACCTTCGACTTCAATAGATAAAAAAAACGGTAAACACTGGAGAGGAAATGAATTTATATGTCACAAAGGAACTGTAGAATGTATGAAAAATATCGAAGTTGAAGAAGTTTTCATTAAAGTAAAAGAAATATTAAATTTATAATAAATGAAAAGAATCGGGATTTTCGGCGGCACCTTTAATCCGCCTCATATAGCTCATCTTATTCACGCTGAATGCGTGAGAAGTCAAATGAAACTTGACAAAATAATATTTATACCTTCGGGAAATCCGCCTTTGAAAGATTCCGGTATTATTCATTCCGAACACAGACTTAATATGGCAAAACTTGCATTCGGGCACAACGAGTATTTTGAAGTGAATGACATTGAAATCGGTAATACGCCTGAAAAATCTTACACGGTTTATACACTCGAAAAACTTAGCAGAATGTACGAAAAAGATGAAGTTAAATTGTATCTTATAATTGGAATGGATAACCTGATTGACTTTCCAAAATGGAAATCCCCTGAAAGAGTAATTTTTCTCTCGGAAGTGCTGGTCATTAACCGCCCCGGATATTCATTTGAAGATGCACCTGCAGAATTGGCAGGTAATGTAAAACTCGTCAAAGTTCCTTCTCTGGAGATATCTTCAACTATGTTAAGAGATATGATTAAGAAAGGATATTCCGTGAAATACCTCGTCCCCGAACCGGTTCTGAAATATATAATTCAAAATAAATTGTATATATAATCAATCTGCAGTATATTAGTAATATAATCA
Source organism: uncultured Ignavibacteriaceae bacterium (assembly GCA_964459055.1). Taxonomy (GTDB): domain Bacteria; phylum Bacteroidota; class Ignavibacteria; order Tepidaquicellales; family Tepidaquicellaceae; genus Tepidaquicella. The sequence goes on from CAYWMV010000040.1 coordinate 13,803, forward strand.
TTGCCTTTAATTAATATTTCTTAAATATATTAAACAAAAATGGAAAACGAATTTCAGCAATCCGGCAGTACAGAACCTAAAGTACAATTATCGATAACAGATGCTATATCCGGTACCTTTACATCACCGGGACCTACTTACGAAACAATTGAAGCAACGCCAAAGAAAAATTACTGGCTGGTTTCAATAATAATCTGCGTCGTACTGGCTTTGATATCTACATTCATTTTTCTTAATGATACTGAATTGGTTGATAAAGTGATGGATAAACAAAAGCAGAAAATGTATGAAACAATGGACGAAAGAGTGAAAAGCGGGCAAATGAGCAAGGAAGATGCTAATATTGCAATCGAACAGGCGGAAAAATTTATGGATCCTGAAGGTTTATTTTTTCAGATTTCGGCATTCGGAGGAAGTGTTATAACTACTTTTATCACAATGCTCATTTACAGCCTTATCGGAATTATCATAATTAAAATATTTAAGGGGAGTTTTACGTACATAAATTTGCTGAATGTAATATCACTTTCGATGATTATTTCCGCAGCGGGAGATTTAATAAACGTTTTCGTGTCAGTAATGCTCGGCGATTTATCATCTGTAAGTCTCGGACTTGCTCTCAAATCGATGGAAATACCTGAAAACGTAAACGCTGTTCTGACCGGTTTAAGTGTATTTAAAATCTGGGCTGTTGCCGTAATGTCGGTTGGTATTGCAAAAGTCGGCAAAATAAAAACAATGCCGGTAATGATTATTATGTTTGCTGTAATAATTCTTTACACCGTGATTACATCAATAATTCAATAGTTTTATTAAGAAATCCAAATATGAATAAAAATAATAATTTTGCAGCGGATGCTGAACTGAATAATATTGATTTTAATCAGAATTCCGTAGCGGATAAAGACAAATTGTATAAATCACTTTTTGAACTTTCTCCTGTCGGCATAATTCTTGAAGATTCCGAGGGAAATATACTGAACGTAAACGATGCTGTTTCTTTATCATCCGGTTATTCAAAGCGAGAAATGATCGGAATGAATGTAAAGAAACTTGCACCTGAAAAACACGTAAATCTTGTAGAGTCGAACATAACAAAACTGCTGCAAGGAGAAGTATTGTTTCACGAAGTTGAGAATATCAGAAAAGACGGTTCAGTCAATTATATGGAACTGCGGGAGAAAAAGATAATTCTTCCCGACGGAAAAACCGGGATTCTCGTGTTTGCAAATGATGTGACAACCAGACGGCTGGCAGAAGAATCAGTAAAGAAATATATGCAGGAACTGGAAACAGCGAATGCAACTAAAGATAAATTCTTTTCAATTATCGCACACGACCTAAAAAGCCCGTTCAACGCAATTCTCGGATTTTCGAAATTATTATTCGATGATTTCAATGATTTTACCGACGAAGAGAAATTAACAATTATTGAAAATATAAAATTGTCATCTGAAAGCACGTATAAACTGCTGCAGAATCTTCTCGAATGGGCAAAAATGCAGACTAATCAGTTAATCATCAGAAACGAAGATATTGACGTTTGCATACTAATTAATGATACGATTGATTTGCTTAAATCACAGGCAGAACAAAAAAACATTAAGATATTTTCTTCGGTCAGGTTTGATACCCTGATTTATGCGGACGAGAATATCATTAAAACAGTTCTGAGAAATTTAATATCAAATGCAATAAAATTTTCATATCCGGGAAATAAGGTTAAAATATTTTCGGAGGAAACTAACGGTGCAATAAAAATCTCGGTTCAGGATTTTGGAATAGGATTGACGGAAGAGGAAAAAGAAAATATTTTTAAGTTCGATTCAAAATACAAAAAAACCGGGACGCAAAATGAGAGAGGAACCGGTATCGGTCTGATGTTATGCAAGGAATTCATCGAAATAAACAGTGGCAGTCTTGTATTTGAAAGTACAACCGATTATGGGAGCACCTTCTCAATTATTGTCCC
>CAYWMV010000041.1:0-1234 GCA_964459055.1 uncultured Ignavibacteriaceae bacterium
ATATTTAAAGGAGCATATTAATAAAGATGGCAAATACTGAAATTAAAACACCGAAACCGAAAGTTCAGCAAAAAGGCATTATGAACAGGATGAGAGACAAGATGCCTGTAATTATTATATTTATAATTGTTGCATTTCTCGGTACGATTATATTTGAATGGGGAATGAATTATCTGGGAATAAGCGGAACAGGAAGAGTTCCGTTTGCCAAGATTAACGGAGAGGAAATTACATATCAGGAATATGCTGAGAATCTCAACAATCAGTTAAAGTCCATACAGGAACAGAACGGCGGCAAGGAAATTGACGATAAGACAATGGAACAAATGAGGGAGCAGGTCTGGAACAGTCTGGTTCAGCGTAAACTCATACAACAGGAGATTGAAAAACTTGGTGTTCAGGTTTCAAAGGACGAAGTAAAAGACTGGGTTTATCAGAGACCGGAAACATTACCGCAGTGGCTAAAGAATTTTTTTACTGATTCCACGGGTGTTTTCAGAACGGATATGATGTATCAGACTCTGCAGGATAAGAGACCTGAAATTACAAAAGCGTGGGCTGATATTGAAAAAGAATTATTTTTACAACTCGAATTCGAAAAATTTCAGAATGTAATTTCGAGTTCCGTAGTAATAACCGAAGGTGAAGTTTTACAAAAGTATAAAGACGAAAATATTTTCGCGAATTTCGAATTTATTTTATTAAGCACGAACACGATTACGGATACTACAATCAACAACGTATCCGACGAGGAACTAAGAGCATATTACGAGGAGCATAAAAATGAATTCAGGCAGGAAGAAGCCGTCAGACTTAAATATGTTATCTTTCAGGAATTTCCTTCTCCGGAAGATTCTGCATTCGTCGGAAAACAACTTTCTACACTGGTTGAAGATTTGAAAACAAGCCAGATAGAAGATTCGTCGTTAATTAAACTCGTTAATGATAATTCGGAAATTAATTTCAATAACGAATTCAGGAAAGCATCGGATTTTCAGATGAATACGCTTAATTTCCTTTTCGGAGCAAAGGTGGACAGCGTTTCCGGAGTTATCGTTGATATGGACGCGTACAGAATTGTCAGATTACTCGAATCGAAAGAAGGAACGGAAGAATTTGTAAACGCAGACCACATACTGGTGAATCTGACGAATCAGGATTCCGCGGGAGCAAAAGTTAAAGCGGATGAAATTCTTAAGAAGATAAAATCCGGACAGGATTTCAATGAACTCGC
>CAYWMV010000041.1:1334-15546 GCA_964459055.1 uncultured Ignavibacteriaceae bacterium
TTATTTAATTTTGCATTTAAAAATAAAGTCGGTTCATTTATTGAGCCCGTTAAAGTTCAGGGCGGATACGGTGTTTATGAAATCATTGACAAAATTCCGGAAGGTTATAAAAATTTCGATTCGATTAAGAACGGTATGATTAAACCGCTTGTTGTTCAGCAGAAGATTTTCGAAAGACTGAAACAGGCTGCAACAGATTTAAAGGCGAGAATTCAGGGCGGTAATATGATGTCACTGAAAGGATTGTATTCAATGTATAATTTCGATGTGGCTGACAGTGTTTCGGTATCGAAACCCAATGCTATAATAGGAGTAGATTACGGATTTTTCAATGCCGCATTTAAATTGCAGAACGGAGAAATTTCAGAACCGATAAGAGGTAATAACGGATATTATATAGTTAAAATGCTTAATATAACACCGTTTAATGAACAGGATTATATTGCCAAAGCATCAGAAATAAGGAAACAACTGATGGCTATGAAACAGCAATCAGCAATTCAGGAATTTATGACTAAATTACAGAACGATGCCGATATCGAGGATAACAGAGAATTGTATATGTAAGGACACCAGGGCTGCTTGTTGAAATAAATTTAAAATAATGGAAACGTCAGAGGACGAGTCTGAATCTGATATTCAATCAAAAAATAAACCTTTATCGAAAGTAACTAAAGCCATAGTTCTTACTACGGTTATGTTCACTTTCATATCTTTTCTGAGAGCCGCCGCAATTGTTGTCGGTGACCTCGGCTCTACCGCATATTATATCGAAGGAATCTCCGAACAGTTTATAGGCGAAGTCGCACCTTATTTTATCCTTATGGTGATGATTTTCGCTTTTGTAATCGGTTCTCTTTATCTCGAATCATCGCCGCTTTATACAAGGGGAGGAGTTTACAGGGTAGTCAAATTTGCGCTCGGGGCAAGATTTGCAAAAATTTCAGTCAGTGCTCTGGTGTTTGATTATATACTCACCGGTCCTATCAGCAGCGTTTCGGGCGGTCAGTATTTCATCGGGCTTATTAATGATACTTTCCATCAACTGGGTTATAACGTTGTTCTGAACAGAAATATTTTTGCGATGATTGTTGCCGTGATTATTATAGTATATTTCTGGCGGGAAAATGTTAAAGGTATCGAGGAATCTTCGGATAAAGCATTAAAGATTTTTATCATAACCGCAATAATGGCTGTCATAGTTATTATTTGGGGGATAGTAACACTGATTGCAAAGGATGAACCTTTCTTTTCTCATCTTCCTGATTTTCATCTTAATCTCAGAGAGGATGCTTTCGGCTGGCTGACAGATGTTAACTGGGTAAAAACCGTGACTATCGCCGCGGTTATAATTGCATTCGGACATTCTCTCCTGGCACTTAGCGGACTCGAAACGATGGGTCAGGTTTACAGAGAAGTTGAATATCCAAAACTTATTAATTTTAAAAAAGCCTATATTACGATATTTATTTTCGCCTTGATTGTTACACCGTCAATCTCGTTTCTTGGTGTAATGCTGATTCCCGATGATGTCAGGCATACGGTTTATATTGATAATATAATCGGGGGAATTGCGATGTTTCTTGCAGGTCCGATGTGGCTGCGGCTGGTGGTTCAGGCATTTGTTGTTATAGTAGGCGTGCTGATTTTATCGGGGGCTGTTAATACATCAATTGTGGGTGCAAATAGCGTTCTGAACAGAGTATCCGAAGATAAAATACTGACTGACTGGTTCAGAAAACCGCATCCTAAATACGGAACTACTTACAGGATACTGACTCTCATCGCAGGATTGCAGATTGCAACGATAATACTATCCGGGGGAGATATTCTAATTCTCGGAGAAGCGTATGCTTTTGGCGTAATCTGGAGTCTGACGTTTAAAGCATTCGCAATGATAGTTCTGCGCTACCGCGATAAAAGACCGCGGGAATGGCGTGTTCCTGTTAATGTGAATATCGGTAATACTCATATACCGGTTGGAATCATTACGATATTCATTATCTTGTTTGTTTCTGCTATTGCAAATTTCTTTACGAAACCTATCGCAACCATTTCGGGACTTTCATTTACAGTCGTATTTTTCAGTATTTTTGTTGTTTCGGAATTCATTAATAAACGGAAAATTATGAAAGAGGAGGATATGACAGAAGAGGAATTCGAATATGAAAAGAAGAAAAGAGTTCTGGAACATTTTAATATTGAGGATGAAAACGAACTTTCACCTGCGGCTATAGAAAGCGAAAAAGAAGACAGAATTCTGGTAGCGGTTAAAGACCCGAATAATCTGAATCACCTTGAAAAAGTACTGTCCGAAAATGAGCCGGAAATTACAGATGTAATAGTGATGATAGGAAGGGTTTTCACGGATAAACAAAATACTGTTGTCGATAATGAACTGCAGGACGACGAGAAAGAATTATTCAGCGCAGTTGTTGAAGTATCCGAAAGAATCGGAAAACCTGTGATTACGGTCGTCATACCTACCAACAATGCATTTTATTCTATTATTAATTCTGCTCATTCTTTAAAAGTCAGGGAGGTGGTTCTCGGACTATCGGCAAAGTTCAAACCCGATGTTCAGCTGCAGCAACTTGCAATATTATGGGGAGCGGTTAATTCGGATGAAAACTACAGAATTAATATCAGAATCATAACCCAATACAGGGAATTCAGGGCTGAACTTTAAAAGACAACTCAGCAGTATCGCAGGACTTTTTATTTTAATCCTTCAAAAAATTTCAGCAGTACTTTATTAAAGTAATCCGGGTTTTCTATATTACTAAGGTGACCTGCTTCCGGGATTACTTCAAGCATTGAATTCTTTAATGATTTGTTCATTGTTTCCGCAAAATTCTTTGGTGTGAGCAAGTCATCTTCACCGACAATTACCAATGCGGGAATTTCAATTTCCTTCAGATTGTCTGTTGTAGTCGTTCTTGTTGCCAGTGCCAGCATTGCCCCGCATATACCGTCGTCCGTATTGCCGGAAATAATTTCAGCGAGAATATTTTTTATTCCGGGAGTTTCGTAACTCTTCCTGTTTATTAATTTCTGTAAAAAACCTGCTGCAAATTCTTCTCTTTTTCCCGACTTAATATCCGATATCGTATTCGAACGCGAAATAATTCCGTTGTCATCGTCTCTTTCTGCTCTCGTGTCTGCAAGCACAGCGGATATAAACCTTTCCGGATTTCTTACGAGTGCTCTCAGTATTATGTAACCTCCCATCGAAAGTCCGCAGGCATTAACTTTATCAATTCCCAGATTATCAAGTACTGAAAAGAAATCGTTTACATAAGATTCCATTGTGAACTGATTGTCTTTCTGAATGCTTTTACCGAGTCCTCTTATGTCGTAAGTTATTACTCTGTATTTGTCACCGAAAAAATCTACCTGCGGTTTCCACATTTCAGATGAAAGAGGGAACGCGTGGACAAATATCATGGGTTGTCCGGTGCCTTCATAGTCGTTTACCGATAATCCGTTAATGAAATGATTTTTCATAGATTTTGAAAAATTAAATTAATTGAAAATTGTTTTATATTAATTACGTATTCTGATGTTGCCGGAATATAATTAATAATCGTAATTATTTTTTTTCCTGCAAATGAAAATCAGACGGTTCTGTGAGTTCCGTCGCAGAAGCATCCGTTTTTTGTATGCTTGCAGCCGCACCAGGCAACTTTCTTTTCTTCTTCGATAGTAACTGCCACAGGTTTGAAATCCGTAACTTTATGCGAGCCGTCGCAGTACGGCTGTCCTTTTGATAATCCGCAGGCACACCAGTAATATGTACCGGGCTTTTCCTCTCTTACAAAAGGACCTTTCTGTGCAATTTTATGTTCTGACATATTGAAAAATTTAAGTTTCAATAAACTATAATTATTTTTGCATAATTAATATTCATAAATATGTGAATACATTATTCATTGCTGCCTGGTTATATAAAAAAAATTTGTTCACCGGGAACAATATATTTTATAATTGACTATAAAATTTAGATTTAAGATTATAAATTACAAAAAAATTAAATAATTATGAAAAAGACAAAATTTATTTCGCTCTTATTTGTAGTACTGTTTTTCGTCTTGGTACCGGGAAGTATTTTACCGCAGAATGTCAGTCCTGGAATAAGTTATTACATAAATACAAACAATTTGTACTACCCGGGAGAGAAAGTCTCTGTTTATCTTTATGCTTACAGTTATTCGGATAAAACGAAAGAGACAAAATACAATTTTGATTTTACGGTTCTGAAGATAAAAGATGTGGAGGGATTTTATTCGAACCAGACATCGCGTGGGAATATTAATGTTATAGGTAAGGACAGTTCAAATCTTCTTTACTATACCGATGAAGTTAAGACATTCAGTAAAACAATCAGGGTAAATAAAGATTACGGTTATTTATATTTGAACGAAAATATTCCTCTGAACATAAATGAGTCCGGAGCATATGTTGTTAAGGTTACTTTAGGTCAGTACGTCGCTTACACGGGTTTTATAATTTCGAAATACGGAATCGTAACGGAAGTCGGAAATAATTCAGTTTTGCTTTTTGCGGTTGACCGGAAAACCGGTTTACCTCTCGATGATGCAAACCTGAATTTTTTCCAGAACGGGAAAAGCCGTTTGCAGGGTAAGACGCGGAACGGAATCCTTTACGGTAATTATGTTCCCGGGATAGATGAAAAAAGTACGTATGACAAAGACATACTTGTAATAGGTAAGCATGACGGAGAAATTATTATTTCCGACCCGTTTGCATATTATAATTATCCTTCCGAAAATTACAGTGTATATACTTACACACAGCAGCCTGTTTACAGAACGGGTGGAACGGTTAATTTTAAATCCGTTATTAAGAAACGCGAACAGGAAGGATATAAATCAGTGAGTTACAGGGAAGTAACGGTGAAGATTAACGACTCTTATGGTCAGAAAGTTTTCGAAGAGAAATATACTACCAATAACAACGGCAGCATTAACGGAACGTTCGTTATTCCGGAAGACGGAAAACTTGGTGATTATTATATCTATGTTTATCTTGATGAAAATAAAGTTTACAGCAGTTCTTTTACGGTTGAACAATACAAGAAACCTGAATACAAAGTCACTGTAAATACGGATAAAAAACAATATTACGGAAAAGATGAAATGAGAGCATCTGTTGAGGCGAAGTATTTCTTCGGAAGCCCTGTATCCGAAGCGGAAGTTGAATACAACATATATAAAGTCAGATATTTTACTCCCTGGTGGAAATTCTCGGATTATGCATGGTGGTTCGAAGATGAAGAGGATGAATATCAGGGTGATTTTTCAGGTGCGGAGTTTATTTACTCCGGTGAGGGAAAACTTAACAGTGAAGGTAAATTTGAATTCGATTATCAGATACAGGAAGATTTTAAAACGGATGATAATATCTACGGATGGTGGTGGTACAGGGATTATCATACTGATTACAGATATATTGTACAGGCAAGAGTTGTGGATAAATCAAGACGTGAAATTTCGGGTTTGAGCACCGTCTATGTCACCAGAGGCGGATTTTACATGAACATAAAGGCAAACAAGTATTTCTACAGTCCGGAAGAAAAAGTTACGATTAAAATAAATGCACAGGATTTTTTTGATAAACCTATTGAGACAAATTTAAGAGTCGAAATTTATAAATCAGGATGGTACAGATGGAGTGATAAGGAAAGTAAGGAACTTGTCAAGGTTATTGAAGGCAGGACGAACAAGGAAGGAAAAGCGAATCTTGAATATGTTTTGGATAAAACGAATTCAGAGGGCTATTATGAAATGAAAGCCATTGCCGGCGACGACAGGGGAAATGAAATAACCGCCACATCGGTATTTTATGTTTACACGGGAGACAGATGGTGGTGGGGATACGATGAAAGAGGCGGTACGCAGATTATGATGGATAAAGATTCATACAAGAAAGGCGATACCTGCCGGATGTTTATTGTAACTTCCGATTCAAATGTCAATCTGCTCGTGTCTGCAAAAACGGATAACATCCTTTATTACAAAACTATTGCGGTTCCCGAAAGGAATGCTTTCGTTGAATTTATTCTCGATGATAAATTCAATACCACGTTCAATGTGTCCGCTTCTTATATTAAGGATATGCAGATTCACAGTGCAAATGAGAATATTAAAATAATTCCGGAAGAGAAATTTCTGACAGTTGAACTGACGCCGTCGAAAACGATTTACAAACCGAAAGAAGAAGGAGAATACGCAATAAGAGTGCTGGATTTTTACGGAAATCCCGTTCCTAATGCGGAAGTATCGCTTGGCGTCGTTGATGAAAGTATTTATTCCATCAAGGAAGACAAAACAAAGGATATTAGAAAGTTTTTCTATTCGGCTAATTATTCCATTATAGGAACATCTTTTAATTACGTAACCACAAATTACGGATATTCAAGACTCATTACAATTTTTGAAAAATTTAACATCAAATCTGCGAAAGAGTCAGAACTTGGAACCATTAGCGGCGTTCTGTATTCCAAAGATAATAAAACTATTGCAAATGCGATAATTGTGGTTGACGGAATATATTATGCCTGTACTACGGGACCTGACGGCGAATTTGAGTTCAAACTGCCGGAAGGTAAGTATTCAGTCAGCGTTTACACGGGTAAGGAAGAAATTGAAGACGTTATGGAAATAAAAATCAGAAAAGGTGATAAGAAGACAATAAAACTTTACACCGACGAGGACCTGAACGAACTCTACAACAGGGGAGTGTTAGACGGATTAGGTGAAGAGGGCAGAATAGAAGAACAGACTATGGCACCTTATGTATCAGAGAAGAAAGATGCACCGAGGAAAGAAATGGAAAAAAACGGAAAAGGAAAAGATAAAGACGAAGAAATGGTTGAACCCGAACTAAGGTCTGATTTTAAAGATGCGGTTATCTGGATGCCGTATGTCACAACCGATGAAAACGGTTATGCAAAAGTAAACGTGAAATATCCCGATAATCTGACCGAATGGCGTATTACTTCAAGGGTAATTACCGAAGATACTAAGGTAGGGCAGGTTACGGGCAGAGTTATAACAAGAAAAGACCTGCTTGTGAGAATGGAAACTCCGAGGTTCTTTCAGAATGAAGATGAAGTTACCGTCTCAACGATAGTTCATAATTATCTTAGCACGGAAAAATATACCAAGGTGAAATTCGTATCCGAAGGAGTTGAATTAATAGGCAGTAATCAGGTAGAATTAAATCTGAAACCAAATACTGACGAAAGAATTGACTGGAAAATAAAAGTCAATAATCCAACCGGTGAGGCAAAATTATACTGCGAGGCATTAACTAATGAAGAATCTGATGCGGTTGAAATTAAAGTTCCGATTCAACCGAAAGGTCTGGAGATGTTCAAAAACAACATTGCAGATATTTCTGACGATATTAAAACTGAGACAAAAACTATCAATGTCCCTTATTATGCGGATTTAAGAACGGTGAATCTTAAGTTCACTGCTTCTTCGTCAATTGCATCAGCGCTGTTAACTTCCCTCGATGACCTTGCAGGTTATCCGTACGGATGCGTTGAACAAACGATGAGCAGATTTTTACCGTCCGTAATAGTTGCAAATGCTTTCAGGGAATTAAATGCACCGATATCCGAAAAAACCCGGAAAGATCTGCCGAATATGGTCGGGCAGGGATTGAATAAATTATACGGATTCCAGCATTCAGACGGCGGATGGGGCTGGTGGACTAATGACGAAAGCCAGCCTTATATGACGGCTTATGTTCTGTACGGTCTTAATATTGCAAAAATATCCGGTTACAATGTGAGTCAGACTGTAATTAACAAAGGTATAGGCGCTCTGAAGAATCACATTGCTTCGGAAAATGAACCTGTGACAAAAGCGTATATGCTGTATATATTGTCAACACTCGATGAAAAAAATCAGAGTCTGATATTCAGTGAATTGACAAAACTTGAAAAAGAAGAACTGAATGATTTTGCTCTCGGACTGATGGCACTGGCTTATCATAATTCGGGTAAAGATATTGAATCGGCGGAAATAATCGAAAAACTTGAAAAGAATGCAAAAACAATAGGCGATGACCTTACTTACTGGGAAGGGCAGAAATTCAATTACAGATGGCAGGATGATAAAGTCCAGACCACCGCAATAATATTAAAAGCATTTGTTAATATTAAAAAAGATTCTCCTCTGACAGGCAGGATTGTCAGATGGCTCCTTATGCAGAGACAGGGTACTTCCTGGCGAAGTACACAGGAGACGGCATTAACGGTTTTCTCTCTTGTGGATTATCTCAAGATGTCAAAGGAACTTGACCCCGACTTCAGCGTGAAAATATACGTGAACAATGAATTTAAATTCGAGAAAAAATACACAAAGGAAAATATTTACGATAAGGATTCAGTTATCAGAATAAAAGGTGTAGATTTGAAGTCAGGTGATAATGATGTCAGAATTGAGAAATCGGGTAAAGGAAAATTGTATTTTTCATCCGTTACTTCGTATTTTGACAATACCGGAAAAGTAGATGCGAGCGAGAACTGGTTCAGAGTTGAAAGGGAATATTACATACTGGATAAATATGAAAGTTATTCAGGAGACAAGATAACATATAGGAAGAAGTATTTCGGCGGCGATGTAAAATCGGGCGATGTAATATTCGTTAAGTTAAGAGTATTTACCAGAGAGGAAAATTTAAGTTACTTTATGCTTGAAGAACCTCTGCCCGCAGGATGCGAAGTCGTCAAGGATGACTGGGCGTATAATATTGAAGATGAAAAGCAATATACGGGATATACATATTACTGGTGGAGATGGTGGTACGCTGATAAGGAAGTCAGGGATAACAGGGTTACATTCTTTGCAACGTATTTATACGGAAAGGAATTTGAATTCTCATACATAATGCGGGCGCAGATACCGGGTGAATATTCTGTTAATCCTGCCAGAGCAATGCTGATGTATTATCCCGACATCAACGGAAACACAACCGATATTAAGATTAAAATTACCGACTAAATTAATTTTCACTGAATATAAACCCGTTTCCGGATTGCTTCCGGGAACGGGTTTTTCTTTCCGGTTCAAAAATCCGTAATTTTTGTAATATTTCGTTTTTTACCAAATGATTTCTGCCCGGTATTTCTGTCATTTCCTTTTGATTTTTAAGATGAATTTTTTTTTACAAAATAAATATCTTTACTTTTAAATATTTCAGATATATATTTGCTCAACTTAGGAATTCATTTTTTAAGTAAACTGTATATGCACAAGAAAAAAGTCTTAGTAACGCTCTTAATCTTAATACTCTTATTATCATTTTCTGTTGTCTCATTTGCCAAAGACCTTCCGGGTGACAGAGCAGGAAGAAAAGCTGACCATCTGTGGAAAAATCTTAAACTAAGCGATGACCAGTATGTAAAAGTCTATCAGACTCTGTTAGATTATGAAATGAAAGTTGATGCAATGAAACTAAATAAGATGGCGCAAACTGCTAAAGATGAAAAGTTAAATAAAATGCAGGAAAACTTGAACACCGAACTCGGTAAAATTTTTACTAAAGACCAGAACGGGAAATTCGGTAAATGCAAAGCAAAATTCCATAAAATGTCATTCAGGGTTAAGAAAAAGAAAGTGGTTAAAACTATTGAAATGACTGATGAAAAAAAGGAAGTAAAGAAAGAAGTGAAAAAGGATGATAAAAAAGATTTTAAAAAAGAAGAGAAGAAAGACATAAAAAAGGACTGACAAATTTTGTAAAGTAAGAGGATCAAAAGAAGTTATCATACTTCAAGCAAACATTGAAGGCTGCACATCGCAGCCTTTTTTATTTATTGTTATGATTTTATTCTTCGGTTTTTTCCATTCTTTCGGGTGCGGAAATACCGATTATATCAAATCCGTTTTTCAGGACCTGCTTAACTGCAAGGCACAGATTTAATCTTGCCAGCGTAATTTTTATATCGGAGGGTATAATTACTTTGTTGTTTCTGTAGAATCTGTGGAAACATTCAGCAGTTTTGTTTAGATAACTGATTATTTTATGCGGTTCATAAGTTGATGCCGCAGATTCAACTTCTTCCGGGAATTTTGCAAGTTCTCTCATTAACTCAATTTCCAGTTCGTCCCCGAGAATATCCAGATCATTCTCATTATTCAACAGACTTTTCACATCCGGAATAACTTCTCCTGCGTGCCTTAAAATGCCGCAAATCCGAGCGTGTGCATACTGAAGATAATATACAGGATTTTTATCCGACTGCTCTTTCGCCAGTTCGATATCGAATTCGAGTTGGGAATTTGCACCCCTCATTATAAAAAAGAATTGAGTTGCATCCTTTCCAATATCTTCTATCAGGTCGTCAAGCGAATAAAACGTCCCGAATCTTCCGCTCATCTTAACTGTTTCGGTTGCAGTTCTGAATACGACCATCTGATGAATGATTACTCTTATTTTTGAAACATCGTATCCTGCCATTTTGACCCCGTGCAGAACTTCTCTGTAAGTATCTCCGTGGTCTGCTCCGAATATGTCCACAATAAGGTCATATTTCCTGTTAATTTTGTCTATGTGATACGCCATATCCGGAAGCCTGTATGTATATTCTCCGGTTGCTTTCTTGATTACTTTATCCTTTTCGTGTTCATATTCTCCTATGCTCTTTAGCCAGACGGCACCGTCCTTTTCATAAGAGAGCCCTTTTGAACTGAAATCTTTCAGCAGTCTTTCAATAGCTCCGCTTTGATACAGAGCAGATTCATTGAAAAATATATCGTGCCTGATGTTCAGTTCATTTAGAGTATTCTTTATTGACCTGAAATTGTATTCCTCGCCTTTTTTTATAAAAAATTCAATATTTCCCGAATTCCTGAATTTATCGCCGTATTCGTCGTATATATTTTTTGCTATATCCTTTATGTATGCTCCCTGATAACCATCTTCGGGAAAAGGGAATTCGGGGTCAAAAATCTGTTCGTACCTTGCCTTTACTGAAAGACCGAGTATCTTCATCTGGTTGCCGGCATCGTTGTAATAATATTCGCGGGTTAATTTGTATCCTGTCCATTCCAGCAGTGATGCAATTGATTTTCCCAGACAAATCTGCCTGCCGTGTCCGGCGTGCAAAGGTTTTGTCGGATTTGCACTAACCCATTCGAGATTCGCTGTTCTGCCCTTATTTAATTCGGATTTCCCGTATTCATCCTTCAGAAACAAAATCCGCTGCAACTCTTTAATGTAATATTTCCCTGAAACGTAAAAATTTATGAACCCTGCACCCGCAATTTCAATTTTATCTATTAAATCTTTTTCGTAATCGAGATTCACTATTATATTCTGCGCAATATTTCTTGGTGCAGACTTCATTTCTTTTGCAAGCATCATTGCCGCATTGGTTGTGAAATCACCGAATTTGTTTTCTTTCGGTATGTCAATAATAATTTTCTTTACGGGATAACCTGATTTCTTAATGCTCTCAGAGATTATTTTTTTAAGATATAATTTCATAACCATTTGTTTTCTTTATACCAGTTAATTGTGTTTCTGAATGCTTCTTCAAGTGTATAATCCGCAGTGAATCCGAGAATTTCCTTTGCTTTTTTATTCGAGCACGTCCAGTATTTTCTTGTAAGGTCTTTGCATTTTTCAAGATTTAAAGTTGCTGCATTCTTCGAAAATATAGATAAAAACTGGGCTATCGCACCCGCAGTGAAAACAATAAAATGCGGAATTCTTATTTTAAATGCCTTTTTGTTCATTAGTCTGCCCGTAGTTTCGGCAATTTCATTCCAGGAGTATTGTTTGTCGTTGCAGATGAAAAATATGTTACCGTTTGCTTTCTCGTTCGTTGCGGCGAGATAGATTCCCTTTACAAGGTCTTTTACATAAACGAGACTTAACAATTTATCATCGAATCCTATTACGCTGTTCAGACCCATCTTGAAAGATTTAAAATATACGAATATTTCACTGTCTCTTTCTCCGAACACTGCCGGGGGTCTTATTATAGTAACCGGGAATTTATCCCTGTATTTTAACACTTCGTTTTCCGCCTTTAATTTTGTTCTTCCGTATGCCGTTATCGGTTTAGGGATATAATCTTCGTCAATCGGTTCTGGTCCCGGTGTAGGTCCGCATAATGCCTGTGAAGAAATATGTATAAATTTCTTTATGCTTTTATTGTGTTCAAAAACGGACTCAAGAAGATTCTTTGTTGCAATGTGATTGCCCTTCTCGAATCCTTCTTCCGTTTTTGATTTAACGACTCCTGCAATGTGAAAAACGTAATCCACACCTTCTACCGCTTCTTCAAGTGCCCTTATAGAGAAAAGGTCGCCTTCAATGAATTTTACATTTTTTCCTTCGAGCCATCTGATATTCGATGCAGGGCGCTTTAAAGTACTTACTTCAAAACCCTTCTCGAGCAGTAAATCTATCAGATGACTGCCTACAAAACCCGTTCCGCCTGTTACAAATGCTTTCATATTGTGTATATTAATTAATAATTTATCAATTATTATATGCATTTTCTATTAATAAATTTTTACCGATATTAATCATTTATTAATTTTCGCATATTATGGATATATTTACTAAGTGTTATAATTTTACTAAAGCGGATGAAGTAAAGGCAACTGGATATTACCCTTATTTCCGTGCAATAGAGCAAAATGAAGGTCCGGTCGTAAAAATAGAGGGCAGGGAAGTCATAATGGCCGGTTCGAATAACTATCATGGTCTCACAACACATCCCAAAGTTGTTGAGAGTGCACTCAATGCTCTTAAGAAATACGGAACAGGATGTTCAGGTTCAAGATACCTTACCGGGACACTCGATTTGCACATTCGACTGGAAGAGAAAATTGCGGATTTTCTCGGTAAGGAAGCCGCACTTTTATATTCTACCGGATATATGACGGCTCAGGGGATTATACCGACGCTTGTAAACAAAGGTGATTATATCATATCTGACAGGGATAATCATGCAAGTATTGTTACCGGTAATATCATGGCGCAAGGTATATTTGCCAAACATTTACGATATAAGCATAATGATATGGAAGACCTCGAAAAGGTGTTGAGTTCTGTACCAGGAGATGCCGCTAAATTAGTTGCCACGGACGGCGTATTCTCAACAACAGGCGGTATAGTGGACTTAAAGAAATTATATGCGATATGCAAAAAATATAATGCAAGAACTCTGGTTGATGATGCGCACGCACTCGGGGTAATCGGAGTAGGCGGAAGAGGAACTGCATCGGAATTCGGTCTGACAAATGAAATAGATATGACATTCGGTACATTTTCGAAAACTCTTGCATCTCTTGGCGGATTTGTTGTTTCTGAAAAACCGGTTATTAATTATCTTAAACATTTATCAACAGCATTGATATTTGCGGCATCACCGACACCGGCTGCTGTCGCAGCGGCTGATACTGCACTGGATATTCTTAAAGCCGAACCCGAGAGGATAGAAAAACTTATCAGCAACGGGAATAAGATGAGAAAGGGACTTAAAGAAATGGGCTTTTACGTTACTGACGGCAGGACGCCAATAGTTCCGGTTATTCTTGGCGATGATATGAAAACTTTTATATTCTGGAAAAAATTGTTCGATGCGGGAATTTTTGTTAACGCATTCGTTTCTCCGGGAGTACCTCCGAATATGGCAATGCTCAGAACATCTTATATGGCTACTCACGAAGACAAGCATTTGAATAAAATACTCGAAGTATTTGGTGAAATAGGAAAAGAAATGGGAATAATTAATTAATTCACCAATCTGATTAATATTTTTTTTATGAAATACACTATTTTACTTATTATATTAACTTTACTGATTATATCAGGATGCGGAGAAAATAATCAGTCTGTTCAGGATGAATCCACTGATTCAGTTACTCTGTCTCCTCCGGAAGTGTTCAGCCTGACTTTGACGGAAGATATCTTGCGTGAAGATGACGAGGATTTAAGGCTTTATCTCGAGGAAGAAATTTATCCTGCAGTTTCTAAATCTGAAAAAGTTACAATTGACAGGTTGTCTTCATCTGAATATTTGCTCACTTATTTTTCGGAAGGGGCTTTTAAAGGATTGCTTATTAAGAAGTATTATAATCCTGTCGAAGATATCGTGGTGTTTACTAAAAACGAAACTGAATTAAAAAAATAATCCGGTAAGTTTGAATAAAATAAT
>CAYWMV010000042.1:0-15523 GCA_964459055.1 uncultured Ignavibacteriaceae bacterium
TTTCTTCCACGATTGAGTATAATTCTTTATAAATATTAAGGCGCTCGTTGTCGTCTTCTATGTAGGTTTTCGGAATAAAGGCGTTGTAGTCGTTTTCGAAAACGAATCCGGATTTACGGAGGCGTTCGCCGAGGGAGATTTCGCGGGAGAGACGGTCGATTGCCTCCCCCTGTCCCCTCCAAAGGGGGACAGAAGAATCAGAAGGTTTGTCCGCATCGGGTTGTTCGGAATCAGGCAATCCTTCGGATTGCCCCGACAGTCCGGAAGACTGTCCTGCTTCCGATGACATTTCAGATAATTTGTACGACAGTCCGGAAGACCGTCCTATTTCAACATCCGATAATTCCGCAACTGCTTCATTGATTATATCCAGATAAAGTTCGAATCCAACCTGCTGAACAAATCCCGACTGTTCTCTCCCGAGAAGATTTCCAACACCGCGTATTTCCATATCGCGCATTGAAAGGTTAAAGCCCGAGCCGAGTTCCGTGTATTCCTCCATCGCTTCGAGTCTCATTAATGCCGACTTTGTTAACGTGCCGACCGGCGGCGAAACAAAGTACGCAAACGCCTGCTTCTCGCTTCTTCCCACTCTCCCCCGAAGTTGATAAAGTTCAGCCAGTCCGAACATATTCGCATTGTTAATAATGATTGTATTCACATTCGGAATGTCCAGCCCTGACTCGATTATTTTCGTGCAGACAAGCACATCTATTTTCTTTTCGATGAAATCAATTATTACTTCCTCAAGTTTCGAATGTCTCATCGTCAGTTTTGTAAGTTCCTCCTCCCTGCCGTCTTTATCCATCTGTCCGTGTGCAACCGCAATTTTCGCAAGCGGCAGAATTGATTTAAGTTTCTCCGCAATTTTATAAATTGTTGAAACTTTATCATTCACGAAATACACCTGCCCGCCCCGTGAAATTTCTTTGTTTATCAGGCTTGCAATCAGATTCCAGTTGAGTTTAATTATTTCCGTAAATATCGGCTTGCGGTTTTTCGGCGGTGTGTTGATTACAGATAAATCCCGCGCACCCAGCATTGAAAAGTTCAGTGTTCGCGGTATCGGAGTTGCGGTCAGCGTAATGGTATCCACATTCGGTTTAATTTCTCTAAGTTTTTCTTTATGCTTTACTCCGAAGCGGTGCTCCTCATCTATTACAAGCAGACCGAGATTCTTAAATATCACGTCTTTTGAAAGCAGTCTGTGCGTGCCTATTAACACATCAATTTTTCCGTCCGTGAGTTTCTTCAGTGTTTCCATCTGCTCTTTTTTCGAATTGAATCTGGTAATGCATCCGATTTCAACCGCAAACGGAGCAAGTCTGTCCCTGAATGTATTGAAGTGCTGAATTGCGAGGATTGTTGTCGGAACGAGCATTGCCACTTGCCTGCCGCCGAGTACCGCCTTGAATGCGGCGCGAATTGCTACTTCTGTTTTTCCGAATCCTACATCGCCGCAGACAAGTCTGTCCATCGGACTTTTGTTCTGCATATCATTTTTCACATCGATTGTCGCCTGTGCCTGGTCGGGAGTGTCCTCGTACATAAAACTCGCTTCGAGTTCACGCTCCCAATGTGTATCGGATGCGTATGCAATGCCTTCCATACTTTTCCTCTGCGCATAAAGCACTATTAGTTCTTTTGCAATATCCTGAACCCGTTTTTTTGTTTTCGATTTTATTGCTTCCCATTCGCCGCCGCCGATTCTCGTCAGTTTCGGAGTGTAACCTTCGGTGGCGCTGTATTTTGATATAAGGTTAATGTAATTCAGACTTAAGTACATTACATCATTTTTTGCGTAAAGAATTTTTATGAAGTCCTGCATTCCGCCCGAACTCTTAATTGGCTGAGTAACTATTCCCGCAAATATTCCGATTCCGAAGTCGCGATGAACAATGTAATCCCCGATTTTCATCTGTTTAAGTTCATCTATACTGATGCTTCGGTATCTTTTCTTTTTCTTTTTGTATTGTTTGAAGTAGCGTCCGAAAATCTGATGCTCCGTGAAAACGGCTATCTTTCCTCCGGGGAAAATGAATCCGCCGTGGAGAGAATCATCGAGGAAATGAATTTTGTTAAGATATCCGGATGATTGTTTTTCATCATCGCCTGTTTCCTCAAAAAGTGTTTTCAGACGTTCCGCCTGATATTTATCGGAACAAGTTATGAATACTTCGAATCCGTCTTGAATTTGTTTTGATAAATTTTCAATGAGTTTTTTTATGTTCCCTCTGTAGTCGGGCTGGGGCTTGGAATTGAAGTTAACTACCGTCTGTCCGGAAATCGCAGACTCGCCCCGGGGAGACTGCCCTGCTGATGGTTCGGATGAAGAATGACCGGGAGACTGACCTTCTGCACCGAATTGCGAAATTACGAAGAATTTTGTTTTCGTTTTTAACAGGTTTTCAGTATCAACGCCATCTTCCGCAATAAATATCGTGTCGTCATCTGCATAATTCATAAGTGTATCATTTCCCTTAATCCCGTTTAACTGAACTGCAGGGATTTCGGAATCATCTTGTAATCCTGTTAACTTTCTGCCGAAACTGACTGTGTTCAAAACATTCACCGAGCGCTGTGAATTAATGTCGAATTCCCTTATGCTTTCCACGGTATCTCCGAAAAATTCCACCCGCACAGGCGAAGAAAAATATTCGGGATAAATATCAACAATCCCGCCTCTCACGGCAAAGTCTCCGGGCATTTCCACCATATATTTTTTGTCGTATCCGTAATCTTCAAGTTTATTCAGTAATTCGTCAAACGGAAAATCGTTTCCCGTTTCAAGTTTTATTATTGAATCCGCATATTTTTTTCTGCTGATTATTTTTTCACTGATTTTTCCTTTTGACGCCAGAACCGCGTATTCTTTTCCTTCCGCCATAAGCCCCATTGCTTTCGCATTTTCTCCGTATGTGCTCATTTTTCCTTCCGAATAAAGCGCGCAGTTTTCCTGCAGTCCCAGCATCTGAATATCTTCCTGCAGTGCAAAGAGTTCTTCTTCGTCGCGTCCGATGTACAGTATTTTATTGCTGACGTTCCGAAAAATGTATTCCAGCAGGTATGCTCTTAGTGAACCGTTTACTTTGGTAAATTCCCCCGGCTGATTATTTCCGGACGTACCTTTCCCCTGCGAATTCAGTATTCGCCCGATTGTATGAAACTCGTTTGAAGCCCATAATATCTTCTTTATTTTATCAAACATTCCAAATTAAATAAATCTGCTCGTAATTAAGATAATCATTACATAAGAATTTTAAAATTCTTTTTTCATTCTGCTTGTAGTTTAAATCAAACAGGGTGTATCAGAAACGCGGACTACACCGAATAAACTGAAAAACGCGGAAAAATATTCGTAAGATAAAAATATAATAGTATTAACTCCGAAGGAGTGACATATTTTTAGAATATTAAAGTACGTAAAGTTAATCAGGTTTATAAAATTCATTATGTTTTTAATGTTTTCGAAAACCCCGAAGGGGTGATATATTTATAGAAATCGGATAAAGAAAAAACAACCCCGTTAGGGGTGACACAAAGAAAATATATGAATGTAATAATTTAAAATCCCGTGGACTAATGTTTTTCTAAACTCGTAACTATTTCCGCCTTTTAACTTTATTTCCATAAAACTAATTTGTTACCTGTATGAATAATTCAAAGTATGAAAAATACCGTCCCGTTAAATTCCTCGGACAGAATTTTCTCGTTGATGAAAACATTGCGAAAAAAATCGTTAAAAATATTGAGATAACTCCCGACGACCTGATTATCGAAATCGGACCGGGTTACGGAGCGCTGACAAAACATATTCTGAATGAAACGAAAAAATATATCGGCGTCGAACTCGATGAAAAATTCATAATTTCTTTAAAAGAAAAATTTCCTGAAATAAATTTAATTAACAAAGATTTTCTGAAATTCGATTTTGCCGAAGATATTTCTAAATTTAATTTCTCCTGCAGGAATATTAAAATTTCGGGCAACATTCCATACAATATCACGTCACAGATTTTATTCAAACTTTTCGATAACAAGCACCTCCTTCATTCCGCAGTTATAATGTCCCAGAAGGAAGTTGCACAACGCCTGACAGCACCGCCAAACACCAAAGAATACGGTATTCTCGCCGTTCAGACGCAGATAAATTCAAAAGTAAAACTGCTTTTTAATCTGCCTCCGTCAGTTTTTTTCCCGAAACCGAAAGTTGATTCTACAGTTTTCAAGTTGACCTTTCAGCCCGTTTCATTTATTCCCGAAATGCCGCTCTTTACCGAAATTCTGCGAACCGCATTCAATCAAAGAAGAAAAACTCTGAAAAATTCACTTTCATCTTTTTTTGAAAAGTATTCGATTAACGCTTCCACGATTGACTTTGATTTTTCCCTCCGCCCGGAACAACTCTCACCTGATGATTTCATATCCCTTCACAGACTAATTTATCTCCGGTTAAATAAACCGTCGGATTCGGTTGTTTAGTGGTTAGTTGTTGATTGATTGGATGATTGATTAACTTTATAAACTTTACGAACTTTATAAACTTTATAAACTTTATGAACTTTACGAACTTTATGAACTTTATAAACTTTTAACTTCAGAAACTGACGTACACTGCTTTTTTCATTCCGTAGATGCTAAGCCTTCCGATAACCGCTTGAACCCTTTTATATTCGCCGTTCAGCCAAAGCCGTGCCTGGTCTCTGTAATGCTCGCTTATGTTCTGACCGTTCTGACCCGGTGGGAGTATCGAGAGATAAGACCTTGAATCATTCATATCAATTATAAACCGAAGCGATGAACCGAGAGCAGAATTGTAATCATTTTTTTCAACTGCGTTAACATAACTGTATTCGAGATTAAAAATCGTTTCACCCGCACCGTCCGCTTCGTACGGACCGGAATCCAGTATCGGCGACATTGCGGGAACAATTCCCAGCAAATGACTGAATTTCACTTTGTGAATTTCGCCCCATTTCCATCTCGTTATATCAGGTGATTTATAAATACTTGTCAACTCTTTAACTGCATCCTTGAAACTTTTCAACAGTGCATCCCGCAGGTTTTCAAAATTAAATTCATCATAAATTCCAAGCGTTCCTTTTCCGCTCGACTCCCTGTATTCTTCAATTACGGCATTCAGGAAATGATTGCGCATTAGTTTCGATGTATTCCTCACAGGCACACTTCCCAGCATCAGATAATTAATAAACATTTCCTCACCGAGTTTTTTCCTGTATAAATTTTTGTAAAGTTCTGTTTCGAATTGCGCGAACAGTGCCGCGCCTGTGCTCGCTGATTTAAAATTAAAATTCCATTTTTTCAGTTCCTGCAGGTAATTTTTTTCTGCCTCCGTTAAATCTACGGAATGATTTACTTTTCTTAACGTGTCCAGTTCCAGCACGTTTACCGCTTTGAATAAATAATTGCAGAATTCCTTCGCCAGCAGATTCGTTACGTCTGTCTGAATTAATTTTATTTCGTCCGCAGAAAAATTATTCCGTTCCTTCAGCAGTTCCTCGATTCTCGACGCTCTGTAATGTGGCTCATACAGGTATGAAATAAAATATTTGTAATCTTTCTGCGGCTTGTTGTTTGCCGTTACGATATATCCCGTGGAAGGATTGTAAGTCTGCGGTAGTTCATCAAAAGAAACAAATCCGCTCCACGACATATTTTCATCATTCGGGCTTATACCTGTAAGCACTTCACCCTCGCCGGAATATCTCCTTACAGGCACTTTCCCTGCCGCCTTATAACCGATATTTCCCGAAGTATCTGCATAAACAAAATTCAGAGCCGGCACTCCAACATTCCGCAGTGCGTCCTTGAAATCATTCCAGTTGCCTGCATTATTGATTTCATAAATTGCTCCTATTTCATCACTTTGCTCGAATCCCGTCCATCGGAAAACTGCAATTTTACCGGATGCTGTATTTGCTTTTTGCCTTAATCCGAAACCCGTTACCGATAAACCGGAAATAACGGGTCCGTATTTTGTTGTGTGAACGATGTGTGAATATTCTTCATTCTGTCCTTTAACCCTTATATCCTCAATTGTACTGTCAATCTTCACTCCTGATACACTGTCACTGCTTAAAATATAAAAATCGGACTCGTCGTTCATAAGTGATGTAATGCCCCACGAAATTGAATTGTTGCTGCCGATTAAAATTCCCGGTACACCCGGCACTGAAAATCCCGAAATATATATCTTGCCGGATTTGTCCGTCATCACAACTTCGTACCATCGTGAAGGTGCCATAAGCGGTATGTGCGGGTCGTTTGCAAGTATTGGTTTTTTGCTTTCGGTTTTTTCTCCGCTTATCACCCACGCATTACTTCCGGCACGCATTCCTTTTAAGCCGTATTTCTTCCTGAAATCCATTGCAGTTTTTACAAAATTTTCAATTCCCGCAGATATGACGGGATTTGATTCGGGAATAGTCCGAATGATTGGATGATTGGGTGATTGATTGATTGGATGATTGGGTGATTGATTGATTGGATGATTGGGTGATTGAGTGATTGGGTGATTGGGTGATTGAGTGATTGAATGAATGATTGATTGAGTGTTTGGATGATTGAGTGATTGGGTGATTGATTGACTGACCGGATTTGTTTTCCCCTGCAGGTGTGAATTAATTCCTAACTCTTTATTTTCCGAATCGCTATTCTTAATTCTTAATTCATTATTCTTAATTGTATAGGGTGCTTCAGGATGATTATCGGGAATAAATTCTCTTGCTTTTTCAGTTCCGAATTTATTTAAAATATTTATGAAATTATATTCCGCAAACCATGATATATTCAGTTCCCAGCCCATCAGCCTCACGATTGAAACACAATCTTCCGGTTCCCACGCTTCCGGTTTATAATCGAGTACATCAAATTCAAGCGGAAGTTTTTTTCTGTTTGCGTTCAGAAACAAATTTACTCCGTCCGAATAATATTTGAGAATTTCTTTCGTTTTATCAGGAAGTTTTTCGTAAATATTTTTTGCGGTTTTACCGATACCTATTGTCCTGAAAAGTTTATCGTATTCAAGTGCGTCTTTTCCCATAATTTCGGAAAGACTCCCGTCTGCAACCCGCCTCGCAAGATCCATCTGCCATAACCTGTCCTGCGAATGCGTGTAACCGAGCATAAAATACATATCTGCTTCATTTCGGGCTTCAATATGAGGCACTCCGAAATCGTCTCTGTATATTTCCACCGTATCTCCTATTCCTTCTATGTATATCATCCCCTGCTCGATGTATTCGCTCTTTCCCGATAATGACTGAAACAGGTAAATTGAAGTTACAAGAAAAACTATAATAACTATCATTACTCCGACTGTATTTCGCGAACTTAAAAATCTCAACATAAATTTTTCCTTTAACAATACAAATATATATGTTAACTTTATTAATTACAATTAATTGGTTATTGGTTATTGGTATTAGTTATTAGTTGTTAGAATGATAGGTTTTAACAGGATGTAAAATCATAATTTATAATTTAAAATTTACAATTGATAATTTACTTACACGGTTTTGCGAGTTCAGGTAATGCCAGAAAAGCAAAGGAGACAAAAGAATATTTCCTGAATAAAAAAGTTTTGTCGCCGGATTTGCCTGTAGAACCTGAAAAGGCATTTTTAATCCTTAAAGATATTATCAGGGATACCGGTATAAAAGCAAATTTAATCGGTTCTTCGCTCGGCGGATTTTATGCGATGATTTTATCGGCAGTTTACGGACTGAAAGCGGTTCTTGTTAATCCCGCAGTTGAAGCACATAAAGCACTTACGTCATATATCGGAGAACATACCAATTACGATACAGGCTCAAAATTCAGATGGACGCAGGAATATGTAAATCAACTGACCGGTCTGCACAATGAATATTTTAAATTCATAAAACAGGATAATCTCTTTCTTCTGCTGTCGAAAGATGACGAACTTATTGACCATATACTCACTAAAAATACCTTACCGGATTCAAAATTAATCCTCGAATACGATAACTGCGGACATCAGTTTTCCCGCTATCACGAAGCACTCCCCGAAATCGAAAAATTTTTCTATGGAAGTGATTGATTGATTGGTTGATTGATTGATTGGTTGATTGATTGATTGTCTGTTTATTATATAATATAATTTACGAACTTTATGAACTTTACGAACTTTATGAACTTTATGAACTTTACGAACTTTATGAACTTTATAAACTTGATGAACTTTATAAACTTGATGAACTTATTTGAACTTTTTATACTTTTTTCTTTTTATTATATTAGTAGGTCTAATTATAAAACAGGAGAAAAAAATGCAGAATTTTGGAATAACAAAGGATGAAGTTCGTATAATTCAGGACAGTTTCGTAAAAGTATGCGATACTAACTGCTGGGAATTGCTTTACAAAAAATTATTCGAACTGGATAAAGATATTCCCTCGCTTTTCAGAGGTGATATGAAAGAGCAGGAGCACAGAATAATGACGATGATGAAAGTTGTCGTCGAAGGATTAAATCACCCTGAAATTATCATTCCCGCTGTTCAGAAAATGGGCTCGAGGCACATCAATGAATATGAAGTGCAAAAAAAACACTACAATTCATTCAAAAGCGCCCTGATCTATGCCCTCGAACAAACTCTCGGCACGGAATTCACCCCGGATGTTAGAAAATCTTGGGAAAAATTTTACGATTTACTCGCTTCAACAATGAAAAATCAATAACTTATTCTTTAACAAATTGCAATTATTCAGGTGTAATAATTGTTATAAATTACAGAATATATTAAATATAAATAACTATGAAATCAGATACTAAAGTTAAAAACGATGTTTTGGACTTTTCAAAAGATGAAGTTTTAAACGATTACAGAATTGCCTTCGAAAGCAGACAAGCAAGTATATTCGGCAGGAAGGAAGCATTAATAGGCAGGGCTAATTTTGGTATATTCGGAGACGGCAAGGAACTGGCGCAGATAGCGATGGCAAAGACATTTCAGAACGGTGATTTCCGCTCGGGATATTACAGAGACCAGACATTTGCATTTGCAACAGGCATATCAAATATAAGCGAATTTTTTGCACAACTATACGGAAATACTGATATTAATTTTGACCCTCATTCGGGCGGAAGAGGAATGAACTGCCATTACGGCTCAAGGCTTCTCGATGAGAAAGGAAAGTTCAGAAATCTGATGAATTCAAAAAATACTTCGTCGGATATCGCTCCTACCGCGGCACAAATGCAGAGACTGCTTGGTCTCGCCTATGCATCTAAATTATACAGGAATAATCCCGAACTCGGGTATCTGAAGAATTTTTCAAGAAACGGCAATGAAGTTGCATTCGGAACTATAGGCAATGCGAGTACCGCCGAAGGTATATTTTATGAAACAATTAATGCAGCGGGCGTTCTTATGGTGCCTCTCGCAATGTCAATATGGGATGACGGATTTGGTATATCGGTTCCGAATATATATCAGATGACAAAATCAAATATTTCAGAAATATTAAAAGGATTTGAATACAGCGAAAAACTCGAACAGGGATATAAAATATTCAGAGTTCCCGGCTGGAATTATGAAAAACTTGTAAAGACATACAGGGAGGGCATCGCAATTGTCCGTGAAAAACACATACCCGCAATTTTCCACATAACGGAACTGACACAACCGCTCGGCCACTCCACTTCCGGCTCGCACGAAAGATATAAAACAAAAGAAAGACTGCAGTGGGAAGCGGAATACGACTGTATTGTGCAGTTCAGAAAATGGATAATTGAAAAAGGATTTGCAACCGATGAAGAATTAAAGAATCTTGAAGAAGAAGAAAAAATAAAAGTTAAAAAAATTCAGCAGAAGTCGTGGGATGATTTTCTTAACCCTATTAAAAAGGACAGAGACGATTTAAGCAAACTGCTTCTCGACACTGCACCGAAAAGCATTGCGGGAGAAGAACTTAAAAAGATAAAAGATTCAATGTTCAAGGCGCTTGAGACTACACGCCGGGTTGTTTCGGCGGCGGCATTTGAGGCACTGCGTGTAACTGTTAACGATAAAGATGAAGTCAGAAAACCGCTCGTTGAATGGACAAATAAATACAGGGAATCTAATCTGAATAATTACGGCTCGCATCTGTACAGCGAATCGGAAGAATCGCCTTTAAGAATAAAAGAGGTTAAACCTGTTTATAAAGAAAATGCAAAGAAAGTTGACGGACGTGAAATTCTTCTCGCGTTTTTTGATATGGCGTTTAAACGAGATCCGAGAATTTTCGCAATCGGGGAAGACATCGGGCAGCTCGGTGACGTTAATCAGGGTATGGCAGGTCTTCAGGCGAAATACGGCGATATCAGAATAACTGATACCGGTATCCGTGAATCTACTATTGCAGGACAGGGCATCGGCGCTGCATTAAGAGGATTAAGACCAATCATTGAGATTCAGTATCTGGATTATTTACTTTATGCATTCCAGATTATCAGCGACGACCTCGCTACACTTCACTACAGAACAAAAGGCGGACAGAAGTCGCCTGTTATTATCAGAACACGGGGGCACAGACTCGTCGGTATTTTCCATTCGGGTTCACCAATGGGAATGATTACTAACGGATTCAGAGGATTGCACGTCTGCGTTCCGAGGAATATGACACAGGCGGCAGGATTTTATAATACTCTGCTTAAAGGTGATGACCCGGGAATAATTATTGAAAGACTTAATGCATACAGATTCAAGGAACTGCTTCCCGATAATCTGCCCGATATTACCGTTCCGCTCGGTGTTCCTGAAGTAATGAAAGAGGGAACTGATGTTACTCTTGTAACTTATGGTGCGTGTACTGATATAGCGGCAACGACAATTGAAAAACTTGAGCAGCACAATATTTCTGTTGAACTTATTGATGTCAGAACATTATTGCCATTTGACAGATTCGGGATTATACTCGAATCATTACGGAAAACAAATAAGATTCTCTTCCTTGACGAAGATGTTCCCGGCGGTGCAACCGCATATATGATGCAGCAAGTGATAGATGAACAGGGCGGATATAAATATCTTGATTCTCAGCCGCATACATTAAGTGCAAAAGCACACAGACCTGCTTACGGAAATGACGGTGATTATTATTCCAAACCGAATCCCGAGGAAGTATTCGAAGAGGTTTATAAAATAATGCACGAGTCAAATCCGAAAATGTATCCGATGTTTTTTTAATACCTGTTTTCGAAAAAATACTACGAATACCATACAGCGTTTAAAAATGAACAGGGGGCGTTATATTACCTTTTCTACAAATATGTCACCGCTCCGCGGTTAAACCATACCAATAATCAATAACCAACTTGAGCAAAGCTAAATCCCGAAGAATTGGCAAATGAATCGGGAAACTAATCACCAACAACTAATTTGAATTTTTTATAAATTTAAAAAAAACTAACTTATACAAATTTTAAAACACTATGAAAAAAATAATATTTTTGCTTTTTGTCATCGTTTTGCTGACCGGTTTTTCGACTTCTGCTCAGTCACAGTGGAAGGAAACAGGAAAACCGCATTCGATTATCTATTCGGTTCTGGTAAAAGATAATCTCATTTTTGTCGGCACACCTATGGGTATTTACCGCTCTTTAAATATGGGGAGCACCTGGACTTCGATAAATCTCGGAGTCGTGAATTTGTACGTCAGTCACTTCGCCGTGAATAACAATTCGATTTTCGCGGGAACCAAAGATAAAGGACTTTTCAGGTCAACCGATAACGGAGATACCTGGATATCCGCAAATATCGGTCTGTTAAGTCAGGAAATAAATGCACTCGTAATAAAAGATGCGGATATTTTTGTTTCGGCAGGCGAGTCGCTTTTCCTGTCATCAAATAACGGCGACTCATTTCAGCAGATACAGGGTATCTCTAACGTACGGGCATTGATATTTAAAGATAGTGTTTTATATGCTGCTGCATCGGACGGTATTTATATGACTGAAGATAAAGGTCAAATATGGTATAAAATCAGTTATTCGGTAAATGCAAAAACTCTTGCTGTGAGCGGTGAATATATCATTGCGGGTACGGAATCAACAGGAATATATGTTTCTAAAGACAACGGCAGAAACTGGCTTCCCGCAAATTCAGGTCTGCCCGAATACAGTACCGTCAACTCGATAGCCGTCATAGGTTCGAATATATTCGCAGCAACAGACGGCGGAGGAGTTTTCTTCTCTATTAATTACGGCGCAAGATGGATGTCCGTCAATAACGGTCTTACAAGCCTGAGGGTTCAGTCAGTTTTCTCAAACAGAACTGCTATGTTTGCGGGTACTTTCGGAGGATTGTTTTATTCACAGGATAACGGAAACCAATGGACAAATATTAGTTCAAGTATTACGAACAATCAGATGATTAACTGTTTCACTGCAAACGGCAATACTCTTTTCGCGGGAACAAATCAGGGCAGGATTTTTACTTCACTTGATAATGGTGAAGTCTGGTTTTCTTATAACAACACTAATCTTGTTAAGGAATATCAGGGAAAGATTTCCTCTTCAGTGGGAAATATATATTCGTTAACAACAAACATAAATGCCGTTTATGCCGCTACAGACAGCGGTATCTTTCGTTCTTTTGATAACGGAAACACTTTCAAATCCATCAGTACCGGCTTGAATCCGCCGACCACATTTTCGATTGCAGTTTTGAGAAATATTTTATACGCCGGAACGACCAACGGTGTCTTTGTATCCAATAATGACGGTATGTACTGGGCGTCTTCAGGTCACCCTTCCATTTCTATGGGCAGGGTAAATTCGGTTGCGTTGAAAAACAACAATATTTACGCAGGTATTAACGGAAATATTTATTGTGTTATTGATAAAGGAAGCGAAGTTAATAACACTACATTTAACCGGCCTTATGATGTACCGGGGCTTGCATTTAATAATGATTATCTGTTCGCGGTTACTAACGGCGGCGGTGTCTTCAGAGCTGATTTAACCGGCTCAAGTTTTGATGACTATAATGACGGATTGAGAAATCTTAATCTCACATCTATCGTGGTATCAGGAGAAACAGTAATCGTCGGAACATGGGGCAGCGGTATATTCTATTCTACCGATAACGGAGATGAATGGTTTATTTTTAATGACGGAATTCAGGATTTAAATATAAAATCATTGATGATTAACGGCGGCTTTGTATTTGCAGGTACGGAAACAGGAAAAATATATAAGTGTCCTTTAAATCAGTTTGTAGAAAGGTAAACAGTAACAAGTTTGTAAAGTTCGTAAAGTTCGTAAAGTTTATAAAGTTTTTAAAGTTTATAAAGTTTTTAAAGTTTTTAAAGTTATAAAGTTTTTAAAGTTTTTAAAGTTTACAGCATGTATAAATGTTGTGATTTAATTTCAAAAATTTCAAGCCCGAGACTTTAGAGGCTGGGTGAAAGTCCTCTGCTTGTCATTCCTATCCCGATTGAATAGGGATAAACTCCAGCAGGAATCCGGAAAAAACCCTCAATAACCAATGGACTCACTCATACACAGGAATGACAAGCGGCTTGACTCCTGGATTTTAAAAAAAATATATTCAACAATTTGGCAGCGTTTTGTGTTAACGGTTATTTTCTGTAATGAACAACCTGATTAATTTTATTTGCTTTTTGTTTTCACAGGAAGCACACCGGCTAACTCTCCGATAACGTTTACTAATTCCGTTCCCGACGGAACAATAATCTTGGCGTTCGATTTCAGCGATTCTTCGAGTGTTTCCAGTTTCTTTAATAACTGGGCATTACCTCTGAAATATTTATCTGCCGCTTCATTCACCAGTTTAATCGCCTCTGCTTCACCTTCGGCGTGTAAAATCTTCGATTGCTTATAACCTTCGGCTTCTTTAATTTTTGAACGTTTAACTCCGTCAGCAACAGTTTCCGCCGCAGTCGCATAATCAATAGCGGAAATTTTTTCGTTTTCCGCTTTTACTACTTTATTCATTGTTTCCTGAACATCACTCGGCGGGTCTATTTGTTTTAATTCGGTACGTACGATTTCTATACCCCAGGTTTTAGTTTCCTCTGCAAGAGTTTTATGTAATTCGGCATTCATTTTCCCTCTTTCGCTGTTAGCGGATTTCAGGGTCAGAGTTCCTATAATATTTCTGAGTGTTGTCCGGGCGAGATTAACAATCTGCCATTTGTAATTATTGACATTGTACTGTGAATTCTTAACGTTTTCTTCAGTATCCAGTACTCTGAAATATACCTGAGCATCAACACTGGCATTCAGATTATCGTTTGTTATTATTTCCTGGGGCTCGGCATCTATCATTTGTTCGGTTATATTAATCGAATACATTTTGTCTATAAAAGGTATAATCCAGTGAAATCCGGGATTAGCAAACTTTTTATATTTTCCGAGTCTTTCTATCAGACCTCTGTTTGTCGGTCTTACTATTCTTACCCCTGTCAGGAATAAAAATAATACAGCAGCAATGATTATGAAAATTGCAAGGTTCAATTGTGGTTCCATATCTGTCTCCTTTAAATTGTTTGGTATATAAGAAGATAGATAAAAATCCGTTTAATACATAGATAATATGAACCGGAATAAAAAATATTTAATTCTAAACATTTTCCGAAAAAGGATTCGGAGCGGGAATGACAAGTATGGTTTTTAAAAGTAAAGCCCGGAACTTTTAGTTCCGGGCTTTACTTCTATAACTAAATTCTATAACTAACTTCTGATTATTTGATAAGCATCATACGTTTCACATCCACGAATCCGTTTGACTCGAGTCTGTAGAAATATACACCGCTGGCTAAATATGAAGCGTCAAAATCAACCATGTAATTTCCTGCTGTTTTCACTTCATTTACAAGATTAGCAACTTCCCTGCCAAGTACGTCATACACTTTCAGTGTAACCAGTCCCTGCTTCGGAATTGCAAAATTAATTTTTGTCGTCGGATTAAACGGATTAGGATAGTTCTGGGCTAAATTATATTCAACCGGTATTTCGTTTCCTGACTGTGACAAACTGTTAGGAGTACCCGGATTCATTACTATACTTATGTTCGGTAACGTAGTATATGACGTGCCCGGGGTTGTAATTCCGACGCATCCGTCGCCGCTCGATAAATCAGAATGCTGGTGTTTATTTCTGTTCGTTGCGGCTGAGCCGTTTACTGTTGTATTTGAAGTGTAACTTGAATTATTAAAGCAGATTTCAATTAATAAATTCTTTCCGCCTTCATAATAAAATGGTGTCTGCAACTGAATATACTGCCAGCCTGTACCGGTTACTGCGTAAGTTCCGCTGTATGCCGTTGTCCAGCCGGTTGATGTAAATCCTGTTATTGTCGTGGCTGTCGTGTTCTGCATTTTAACCATAAATCCGTTCATAGTTTGCGATGCCATAGATATAACATTGAATCCAATTTTCTGAATGTATCCGCCGGAAGGAACGTTAATTTCACTTCCTAAGTATATCATATCCGTTCTGCTGTCCATATAGAATGTGTAGAAAGGCCAGC
>CAYWMV010000043.1:0-15026 GCA_964459055.1 uncultured Ignavibacteriaceae bacterium
TAATATCTTTTGTAAATTTATATGTTCCGCCTAATGAAAAATGGTGTTCTACAATCGCGGGAAATACCGGAAATACTGTTGATTCCGGAATGGGGTTACTGCCGAATGCATAACCGAGCCGCAGTGTGACAGGCTTTGAAATATCATATTCAAATCCGAGTTTCAGCAATATTGCGTCTTTCCAGTCCAGCGGAAAATCTATATTTATGCTCGGACCACCCATCATTTTGTTAATGTTAGTGTTGTTACCGTTTGTGAGTCTAAGTTCCATTTTGTCAAACGCACTTGACCAGTTTATCCATTCGAAATCAAAACCGAGTGTAAATTTTGTATCGGGTTTGTAAGATAATCCGAATCCGATTGACTGCGGTAGTTCCATACCTACTTCTATGTCATAAAGTGCTTCAAATCCTAAATTCGGATCTATTCCCATATATCCGAAATTAATTGCGATTTGACTTAAAGCAAAATTCAGGGATAATCCGTGCGCACCGGGTTGCGTATAAAATCCTACAACCGCCCTTCCCGTAGCATCTTCAAACTGTTTGTTCATATTCATCGTTGCTTTTCCGTTTTTGTATTTCAGTTTTGTCGGCATGGTGTAACTCAGTCCGAATGAAAGTTCTTCATCGGGCTTGTATGCTAAACCGAATTTCCCTCCGAAACTGATTGTATTAAGTTCCGTCATATCCGCAAGTGCTATTACTTCGCTGTAACCGAATCCTCCGTTTTGCGGAGGCATTGAAAATAATTGCCCGAATGTTGTTAACGGCATGCTGTTGGGAATTCCTTTCATTATTGAAGGATTTAATCCGAACGGCATTTTAAATTCCATAAGACTGTAAATAATTTGTGCGGTCAACCCTGCCGAGAAATCATCGGTGATTTTGTAAGCTGCGGAAAGTCCGCCGTTGATTACTGCGAATGTCGAATGGTATGCCTGCTCTGTGTATGCTCCTTTAACAGGATAATAAGTACTGTCCGAATTTCTGTAAGCGTAACTTTGTGACCTGTAAAGTTCGTTCTTTAATAAATAATCCGCACCCATTCCGCCTGATGTATATACTCCGATTCCCCACGAAAAATCCGATTCCTTATATTTATTTACGTAACCTGCCGAAGGAAGAGGGAAATAATTTTTCTGCCCGTCCACATTGTCATTAATTGAATTCGTAAATCCTGTTGTCGGTGCCATAAGTGAAAAATTACCTGCTAAAGTTGATTTTTGTAAAAATGAAATCCCTGCAGAATTCGTCATCATTAATTCGGGACTGTCAAAAATCCCTATGGATGTTCCCCCGCGTCCCATACTTAATGCATCATAACCGATTAATCTGGTTCCGTTTTGTGCAAATACGGATGTTGTGAAAATTAATGCCAAGAAAGCGTAAAAAAATGTTTTCATTTTCATATAATTTGAATTTTTAAGATATACTGATAATTCTATAATATTCAATTTGCTGTTTCCGAATAGTGTTCTCTATTGATGATTTTCATATAAACCTTTAATTGTAACTTAAAATAAATATTAATTTATTTCAAGACTTAAATTGCAAATCCTGCAATTTACGGCGGCAATTTATTTATTGAAAGATTATTCCGGCAGAAAGACAGTAATTAATCCGGATAAATCGTCTGCAGTATTAATAATTAGATATTATTAAAAATTAATTGTTTTTATATTTAAGAAAATTATTGAAAAACCTGAATATGCCGGAAAAATTTTCTTTTATATTAAATAATGAATTAATCTCAACTGACGTAAATCCGGCAATTTCCCTCGTAGATTTCATAAGATATCACAAAGGACTCACCGGTACGAAAATATCCTGCAGGGAAGGGGATTGCGGTTCCTGCACTGTACTTGAAGGAGAAATTATAAATGATATTCTTACATACAAAAATGTTAATTCCTGTATATATCCTCTTCATTCTGCAGCCAGGAAACATATTGTTACAATAGAAGGTCTGAATGTAAAAGGTCTGAATTTAATTCAGGAAGAGTTTGTAATCAATAATGCGTCGCAGTGCGGTTTCTGTACTCCCGGATTCATAGTCTCGCTGACGGGTTTTTTCCTTTCTTCAGATGATATTTCGGTCGAAAATGCTGTTAAATATATCTCCGGGAATATATGCAGGTGTACGGGGTATTTCTCGATTAAAAAATCCGTTTCAAATCTCATTTCCGGACTTTCAGGAAAAATTTCAAACATCGGAAAAAGAACAGACGAATTGATTTCACTCAATATCATTCCCGGATATTTCAGGGATATAAAGAAAAGACTGCTTCCTCTCAGAAATTATCCAATGCTGAAAGAGACTGATGAATATAATTATCTTGTTTCCGGCGGAACAGACCTCTATGTCAGTGATTATAATCTTGTCCGGAATTCGAAAGTAAAATATTCCGTCCCTTTATCTGAAGAAAATGTCAGTCTTAAGTATAATAAAATTTTCATAAGCGGATTCGCTCCTCTGGAAAGCATTTTCAGTTCTGCGGTAATGAAAAAGCATTTCCGGAATATAGAAATTCTCGAAAAATATTTCGGCTCGAAGCAAATCAGAAACAGAGCAACTGCCGCAGGAAATATTATAAATGCATCTCCGATAGGCGATTTTACGATTTTTCTGCTCTCACTCGATGCTGAAGTTTATTTTCAGAACGGTTACGGTGAAAGAAAAACATACCTTAAAGATTTATTTGTGGATTATAAAAAACTTAACTTCCGACTCGGTGAAACACTGGTAAAAATTTCTTTTAATGTACCTCCTGAGAATTCTTTTAGTAATTTCGTTAAGATATCAAGGAGGAAACATCTCGATATCGCAAGCGTGAACAGTGCATTGTATTTTATCAATAACGGCGGAATGATAAATAATTGTTCTGTCTCAGCAGGCGGAGTTGCGCCTGTCCCTAAATATTTGAAACGGGCATCCGACTTCTTAAACGGTAAAAAAATCTGCTCTGAAGTATTTGAAAATGCGGCGAATCTGGCAGCGGAGGAAATTTCTCCGATATCCGATGTAAGGGGCTCTGCTGTCTATAAAAAAACTCTTTTGAAAGAAATTATTTTAAGCCATTATTCTGCATTTAAAAACGAATATGAACAGAACTGAAAATATTAAGGAATTTTATGACCAGTGCCTGCACGTAAGAGGTGAATCCTTATTTGTTGACGATTTTAAGCTTCAGGGTGATGCGTTGTTTGCTTCGGTATTCTCATCGCAGGTTGCTTTTGGCAAAGTAAAAAATATTGACTTCAGGGGGCTCGACAAGAGAGAGGATGTTTATGTATTTACTGCAAAAGATATTCCCGGTGTCAATGAAATCGGAGGTATAGTTCAGGATGAAAAACTTTTTGCCGATGGGGAAGTGTATTATATAGGTCAGCCGCTCGGGATAGTAGTTACATCTTCAGCCGAACTTTCTTCAGGTCTTGCGAAGGAAATTTTAGTAGAATATGAAGAATTTAAGCCTGTACTCGATGCTCGCGAAGCACAGAAGAATAATAATCTAATAATTCCCGCAAGAATTTTTGAGTGCGGGAATACGGAGAATGCCTTTAAAAAATCCGAACATATAATTGAAGACAGCATCGAATTCGGAAGCCAGGAGCATCTGTATCTGGAAACTCAGGGCGCTGTCGCAATTCCTTCCGAAGGTGATTGCATTAAAATCATATCTTCCACTCAGAATCCTACCGCCGTTCAGAGAGTTGCATCGCAGGTATTGAAAATTCAACAGAGTAATATCGAAGTTGATGTTCTGAGACTCGGCGGTGCATTCGGAGGCAAGGAAGACCAGGCGACCGCCTGGGCAGTGATGGCAGCACTTGCGGCACATAAGACAAAGAGACCTGTTAAAATTATCCTTGACCGTCCGGATGATATTAAAATGACAGGGAAACGTCACCCTTATTCAATAGATTTTAAACTTGGTCTGGATAAGAAATTAAAAATTACTGCTTATGAAGTGACATTTTACCAGAATGCAGGCGCCTCAGCAGATTTGTCACCTGCAGTTCTCGACAGAACACTGTTTCACTGTAATGGCAGTTATTTCATTCCGAATCTGAAAGCAACCGGATATTCCTGTAAAACAAATCTCCCGCCAAATACGGCATTCAGGGGATTTGGCGCACCGCAGGGAATATTTGCCATAGAGTCCGCTGTTTACTTAGCCGCAAAGAAGTTAAAAGTAAGACCGGAACAGATTCAGGAGGTTAATTTGCTGAAAGAAGATAATAAGTTTCATTACGGTCAGAAAGCAGATGACTGCAATTTAATAAAGTGCTGGAAGAAATTAAAGAAAAATATTGATTATGATTTGAGAGTAAGAGAAATTTCCGATTATAACAAAAAAAGCACAGGATTAATTAAAGGTTATTCTCTTATTCCTCTGACTTTCGGAATATCGTTTACAAACACCAGTATGAATCAGGCAAGCGCACTCGTTAATGTTTATTCGGACGGAAGTGTTAATGTCAGTACCGCTGCGGTGGAAATGGGACAGGGTGTTAATACAAAAATCCGCCGGGTTGCAGCAAAAACATTCGGAATAGATATTTTAAATATAAAAGTTGAAACGACGAATACACTGCGAATTGCGAATACTTCGCCTACTGCGGCAAGTACAGGTGCAGATTTGAATGGTATGGCTGCTTTCTATGCCTGCACCGAAATTAAAAAAAGAATTTTCGATTTTTTACGCGAAAAAGACAAACTGCCTGAAAAATCAACACTGTATTTCAGAAACGGAATTTTATTTATCGGTGGAAAAAATTCGGGAAGAACCTGGTCTGATATTGTTAAGACTTTGCTTTATGAAAGAGTATGCCTGTCCGCTCATTATAATTACTCCACTCCTAAAATTTATTTCGATAAAATTAAAAACAAAGGAAATCCTTTCGCATATCACACCTACGGCTCTGCATATATCGAAATTCTTTTAAATCCCGCTCTCGGTACATTCGATATTACCCGCGTCGATATCGTTCACGATATTGGCAATTCGGTTGATGAAACAATTGACAGAGGACAGATTGAAGGTGCTTTAATGCAGGGTATAGGGATGATGACGCTCGAGGAGGTGTTATATGATAAAAAAGGAAAACTTATGTCGGACTCATTATCGAAATATAAAGTCCCTGATATATATTCCATTCCCGCAGAACTAAATATTGAACTTCTTAAAGATTTAAAAAACAAAAACGGAATTATGGGCTCAAAAGCTGTGGGTGAACCGCCTTTGATTTACGGTATATCTGCTTATTTCTCGGTTTTAACTGCAATCCTTGAACACAGAAAAACAAGATTCAAAATAAAATCTCCGATGACGAATGAAAGAATATTCGCATATCTTCACCAAATTTAATAAATATTAATTTTATGTCTGAAAAATACGAACCTGCCTCCGAAGAAATGCTTACATTCGGATTAAATCACGTGTCTGACGCTTTGTTCCTTACTGACGCTTTGGGCAATATTTTAAATGTTAATGATTCTTCCTGTAAAATGCTGGGCTACTCCCGTAATGAACTGCTGAAACTTAAAATTTCAAATATTGACAAGGATACTACAGATGAAGATTATATTAATTATTTTGAAATAATCAGGGAAAATAAGAATTTCAATCTGAAAAGTGAGTACGTCCGTAAAAACGGTACATCATTTCCAGTGGAAATAACTGTAAATTATATTAAAAAAGATAAATATGAATTTAATTTCGCATTCGTCAGGGATATTTCGAAGGAACTCGAAATAGAAAACAAACTGATTGAAAGTGAAAAAAAATACAGAAATTTCATTGAGCAGACATACGAAGGCGTTTCTTATCTGGAATTTACAAAGCCGGTTGATGTTAGTCTTTCCCCCGAAAAACAGATTAAATTGTTTTACAAATATGGATTTATTTCAGAATGCAATCTCTCATTTGCGAAAATGTACGGTTTTACATCCCAGTCGGAAATGATAGGAAAGAAACTTCTTGAAATTCATAAAAGCGACGATATTCCCGAAAATATCCATTCTTTCAGAAAATTGATTGAGAATAATTATAAAATCCTTAATATAGAGACAGTCGAAGTAGATAAAGACGGAAATAATATTATACTGCTTAATAATTCAATCGGTGAAGTCAGAAACGGTTATCTTTATGGTCTCTGGGGTTCACAGGTTGATATTACCGGAAAGAAAAAAGAAGAAATAAGACGTGATGCGATATACAGAATTTCCGAAGCAGTGCATAATGTTGATAATCTTGATGAACTGTTTAAGTCAATTCATAACATTATCGGAAAAATAATACACGCGAAAAATTTTTACGTGGCTATTTATGACGAAACAATGAACGTCATCCGTTTTCCCTATTTCATTGATGAATTTGATGCCGTTACGGAACCGCAGAAGCCCGGAAAAGGTCTTACGGAATTTGTACTTAGAACAGGAGAGTCTTTGCTTGCTACACCGGAAAAATTCCGTAAACTTGTGGCTTCGGGAGATGTTGAACTTATCGGTGTGGATTCTGTTGACTGGCTCGGTGTTCCGCTTAAAAAGGGAAACAAGACTTACGGAGTGCTGGTCGTTCAGTCCTACACCAAGGGTGTAAGATACACAGAGGATGACAGGGAAATACTTTCTTATGTGTCTGAACAGATAGCTCTGGCGATTGACAAAAAATATTCCGAAGACGCCCTGAAAATCAGTGAGGCAAAATACAGAAATTTTATTGAGTCAAGTCTTGAAGGTGTATATTTTCTGCAGTATGATAAACCTATTGATACTAAACTGAATGAGGATGAACAGGTCAGACTTCTGTATGAGACCGCATATATCAGCGAATGCAACGATTTATTCGCACGGATGTACGGTTATGCGAAAAAGGAAGAAATGATGAATAAAAGACTGAAATCGTTGTACGGCAGAGTTCTTAATGCTGAAAACGATAAATCACTCCGCAGATTTGTCAGGAGCAAATACAAAGATCAGAATCTCGAAACACATGAGATAGATATTAACGGAAATGATAAGTATTTTCTGAATAATGTTCTTGGTATTGTCGAAGACGGTTTTCTGATTGCAAACTGGGGAACGCAGATAGACATTACCAACAGGAAAGAAACCGAGAAAGAAAACCGTCGCAATAAAGATTTATTCTCTTCGGTTGCTAAAGCAGAAGAGTATTTACTCGTTGAGAAAGAATTTAATCTTGCAGTAGCGAAATCCCTGGAAGAAATCGGAACGTCGCTTCAGGCTGAAAGAGTATATGTTTTTGAAAATACTCTTGACAAATCCGGAGAAGTATTTATGGAAATGAAATTCGAATGGTGTGCGAAATCGGTGAAACCCCAGATAAATGTTTCTGAAATTTCTAAAGTATCTTATAAGAGATTTTTACCTCACAGATTAGAGGAAATGCAAAGAGGGAAAATTATTTCGGGATCGCCCGAAGAATTTCCCGAACCTGAAAAATCATTCCTGAATCTGTATGGCGTTAAATCAATTATTCTGATACCAATTTTTATAAATGAAAATTTATGGGGATTTTTCGGAGTTGATAATTACGTGAAAAGCAGGATATGGAGTGAAATGGAAATTTCAGTTTTAAAAACAATATCTCTCGCAATTGGCGGTGCTATCAGGAAAAAGAAGTATGAAGATACCCTTAAATCAAATGAAATGAAGTTGAGAACTGCATTTAATGCCATTCCCGATATTATGTTCATTTATGATAAAGAGGGTGTATTTGTTGATTATTATACTTCACGTGAGGATTTGCTGTATATAAAGCCGAAGAATTTCCTCGGGAAAAATATCAGAGAAGTTCTTCCGAAAGATATTTCCGTGAAATTCTGTGATAAGATTAAAGAATCATTCGCTGACGGGAAATCGAAGACGATTGAATATCCTCTTGAAATCGGAGGAACAATAAAATATTTTGAAGCGAGGTTAAGTACATTTGATAACGATAAAATCCTTTCAATTGTCAGAGATATCACGGAACGGAATAAAATTATGGAGGAACTCATATCATCGAAGGAACATGCGGAGGAAATGAATAAAGTAAAAACGAACTTCCTTGCTAATATGAGTCACGAACTTAGAACCCCGCTTCACGGTATTCTTGGTTTTGCACAGGTTATGATGGAAGAAATCGAAAATGAAAACCTCAGAGATATGGCGGTTACAATATACAAAAGCGGTACGAGGCTGATGGATACCCTGAATCTTATACTTAATCTCTCCAAACTCGAGTCGGAAAAAATCCGGATTAAATTAACTGATGTCAAGGTTGAAGATGTCATTAATGAAGTGTTTGTTCTTTTTGAAGTTGTTGCAAAGGAAAAGAAAATATATCTTAAAAAGAAACTTCTTAAAACCAATATAACGGCAAAACTTGATGAAAAACTGCTTCGCGATACACTGAATAACATTGTTAACAATGCTATCAAGTTTACGAAAGCCGGAGGCGTCCTCATCGAGGCAAATACTAAAAACAGCGATTTGCTGATATCTGTAAAGGATACTGGGATTGGAATTCCTAAATCCAAACAGGATATTATATTTAATGAATTTCGTCAGGAAAGTGAAGGTCTGAGCAGGAGTTTTGAAGGTTCGGGACTAGGTCTGACAATATCTAAAAAATATACAGAACTTCTCGGCGGTGAAATTTTACTTGAAAGTGAAGCAGGTGTCGGCTCAATATTTACTTTGCGATTCCCCGGCGTTGTTTCAGGTTTTGAAGCTTTTAAAAGCAGTGAGAAAACGAAATCAAAATCTGTCGCTGACCGGCAAATGATTGTGGAAAACCTGCTGCTTGTCGAAAATGAACTTGTAAGTTCTGAACTGGTGCTGCTGTATTTAAAAGATTTATATCATGTGGATGTTGCAAGAGACGGTTTCGAAGCGCTTACTAAAGTAAAAGCAAAAAAATATGATGCCATTCTTATGGATATAA
Source organism: uncultured Ignavibacteriaceae bacterium (assembly GCA_964459055.1). Lineage (GTDB taxonomy): Bacteria > Bacteroidota > Ignavibacteria > Tepidaquicellales > Tepidaquicellaceae > Tepidaquicella. Next base: position 8,957 of record CAYWMV010000043.1, read on the forward strand.
ATCTCGGAGAAGGATTGACCGGTATTGAGGTGACTCGAAAAATAAGAAAACTGGAACAGTATGCGGATACACCGATAATTGCAGTCACGGCATTTGCTATGAAGGGCGATAAGGAGGAATTTATTAATTCGGGTTGTTCACATTATCTGTCAAAACCTTTTGAAAAATCCGATTTGCTTAATTTGCTTAAAAACTTATAAATTATTATGAATATAGATTTTTTTGATAAACTAAATGAATTAATTCATTCGGATACAGAATTCTGGACAGCAACCGTTATCAAATCCGACGGACATACTCCTGCGCGTCCCGGAATGAAAATGATTGTCGAGTCTGACGGGAAGATTACCGGAACTGTCGGCGGCGGGGAGATCGAAAAAAGAGTAATTGATTTTATAGTAGAGAATAAACCCGTTGATGCGGGTTCTCTGGATTATAATCTAGGTTCTGAATCCGTTGATGCGGAATCCACCTCAATGATTTGCGGCGGAATACAAACAGTGTTTATTGAACCTAATAATATGAAACCCGTATTGTATATCATCGGAGGCGGGCATTGCGGAAATGCATTATCGGAACTTGCATATAAAACAGGATTTAGAATTAAAGTTCTCGATAACAGGGAAGACCTTGCAGTTCTCATCAGAAGTAAATATACAAATGTAAAAATTATTGAATATAATAATATTACCGGTAGTATAGAATTTTCGGATGATATCTACATCGTGATTATGACTCATTCGCATCAGTATGATGAATTTGTCCTCGAGAGAATCGTGGAAAAAAAATACAAATATCTCGGAATGATAGGGAGCAGAAAAAAAGTTAAAGTTATTCTTGACAATCTTTTGAAAAAAGGCGTAGAAGAAGATGTAGTAAAAAATGTTTTTTCCCCGATTGGTTATGATATCGGTTCTCATACTCCTGAAGAAATTGCGGTCAGTATAATGGCTCAGATTATTGCTGTCCGGTACGGTAAAAACCCTGTGAACAATAACCCCCTTCTTTAATAAATGAAAATCACAATCCATAATTCTGTTAGCCCAAAACATAATAATTTTATCCCCCTTTGGAGGGGGGTAAGGGGGGCAACTGCTAATTTGATTTTTTTTGATTTAAAAAGTTTACCCTTTTGTGCAGAATTTGGGAACTAATGAAATACCGGGACCAAAATGCTTTAATGGTGGAACAGTCTTCTCCCGGCAGGTCGTGATCGAAAGCCCGAAGGGCTTGGCATATTAATTAAAATTTCTTCGCCATTTTACGCGGAATTTAAAAACTAATTGATTAATTCTTAATTGAAAATCCTTTCCTCATTGCCTCAATTACATTCTGTATATGCTTATCAAGTTCAATTCCTATATCTTCCGCTCCCTTAATAATATCGTCCCTGTTTACATTCCTTGCAAATGCCTTATCCTTCATTTTCTTTTTCACTCCTTTCACTTCTACATCGTTCAAACCACCGGGTTTCATATATGCATAAGCAGTTACAAGTCCTGTTATTTCATCGCAGGCAAAAAGATATTTCCTGATTAATGTATCGCGGGGTACATTAGTTCTTTCCGGATATGCGTGCGATAAAATTATATTTATGAATTCATCGTTAAAACCTCCTTCTCTTAGTATTGCGGGGGAGGCATTCGGATGTTCATCCGGATACATTTCGTAATCAATATCGTGAAGCAATCCCGCATTTCCCCACAATTCCGTATCTTCACCGAGAATTTCCGCATAATATTTCATGCAGTATTCAACCGCGTAACAATGTTTCCGCAGATTTTCGTTCTGAATATATTTCTCAAGCAAAATAGTTGGAACTTTTTCCATATGTTTCAGTTTACAGTTTATAAAATAAATACAAAAAGTTTACTTGATTATTACAAATAATTAAAATAAATTAATCTTTTTTAAAGTTAGTAAAATTAATGATTTCTTTAAATATTAAAATAAAGGAGAAAAAATGACAAAGAAGCTACTCTTAGCCGTGTTCTTGTTCTTATCTGTATTTGCCGTAACTGAAGCCTATTCACAAACTTTGTATTTCTGCGAAGGGGTTGACAGCCGCGGATATCCGATAACCGAAAGCCAGACTTTCTATATTCCGTCAGGCGGCGGTTATTTCTATTTCCTGGTGAGGTTGCCTTACAGTGTTGATTGCTATTCCGTATCCTATGATATATATGAAGTTTATTCAGATTATACTGAGGATTACAACACAACAATTTATCAGGACGATATGACCCCGAGCTGGACCTGGTTCTGGAAAAAAGTTACATTTTACAAACAGGGATATTATCACGTTTACGTGAGGGATTGTAACGGATATACACTTACTTCTTCATACGTAGAAATTTTCTACAAATAATACTTTTTAAACCGGATGTTCCGACATTAATTTTTTAATGCTGAGGGCATCCGGTTTTATTATTCCCTTATCCGTAATTAATGCGGTTACGTATTTGGACGGGGTAATATCAAAGGAATAATTCTTTACTTTACATCCTGCCGGTGTAATTCTTGCGTTTATTATACTGCCTTTATATAATCCTCTTATATCGGATACCTCTATTCCGTCTCTTTCTTCAATGTTGATTTCTTTAAATGCATTCTTAATTTTAAAATCGAAAGAACTAACAGGCAAGGCAGCGAAAAATGGAATGCCGTTGTCTCTTGCTGCTAACGCCGTTTTGTATGTCCCGATTTTATTGCAAACATCTCCGTTTAATATTGTTCTGTCCGACCCTACGATTACGGTATCAACCAATCCTTTCTGCATTACATAACCTCCTGCATTGTCTGTAATGACTGTGCAGTCAACATCATTCTGCATCAGTTCCCACGCAGTTAATCCCGCTCCCTGATTTCTTGGTCTTGTTTCCTCAACCCATACGTGAATTTTTATCTTCTCCTTTGCCGCAAAGTAAATCGGTGCTGTAGCCGTTCCGTAATCAATACATCCCAGCCATCCGGCATTGCAGTGTGTAAGAATATTTAAAACTTTATGATTTTTTTTCTTTAAAATGGTTTTCAGAATTTTAAGCCCGTGGGTTCCTATTTTAAAGCAGGATTTAATTTCATAATCCGAAAGATATTTTGCATACATAAACGCTGCCTCAACTTTTTTTTCCGGTGTAAATTCCCCGTTTACTTGTGCAACAGAATTGTCTGCGGCTATGAAAAGATTAACTGCCGTTGGTCTTGTCATTTTTATCTTATCCGATATCTTCAGTATATATTCGTCGAATTTTTTTCCTTTCAGATTTCTTTTATATGCTTCCTTCGCTGCGAGAAAAATCCCGTATGCTGCCGTAACACCTATAAGAGGTGCACCGCGTACCGTCATATCTTTAATAGCCGATATAATGTCCGCAGTTGATTTCAGTTTCACGATTTTAAATTTATGAGGCAGTAAATTCTGGTCAATAGTGTAAATAATACCGGGATTATTTTTATCAGTCCGGATTGTAATATAATGTTTCCCGTTAACTAACATATCGGTAGCCTTTTTTAGTTTTAATAAACATCTTAAAATAATAAATTACTGCATAATTATGTACTAAATAATTAATACTTTTTTTAAATAAATTATATATTAAATTTAAATAAAAGGAGGAACTATGGATATAAATAAATCATTCGAAACCCTTAAGTCCTACTTTAACAAAAAAGCGTTCGATGCTAAAGGAAGAAGAGCCGATAAAGTCGAAGTTTTTGAACCTTTCATTACAATTTCACGTGAAACAGGTGCGGGAGGAATCTCTCTCGGCGAATATCTCGTCAGTTACCTGAATATTTTCGATACGCACAGAAAGAAAGACTGGATGCTGTTTGATAAAAATATTCTCGAAAAAGTATCGGGTGATAATATTTTATCGGAAGAAATAGAAAGCATGGTGCCCGAAAAAAGAGTCCCTGAACTGCAAAGTATTATCGAACAGTTGTTCAAACTTCATCCGTCTCAGCAGACAGTTGCTCATAAAATCAGCAGAACAATTTTGCAGATTGCTTCTATGGGGAACGCAATTATCGTGGGGCGGGGTGCCAATATTATTACACGGGAATTGAAATGCGGATTGCACATACGGTTGATTTCCTCTTTGGATAAACGCATTAAGCAAATTCAGGATTTTATGAAACTTGACAAAATCCGTGCGGCGAAATTTATTGAGCAGGAAGATAAAGACAGAAAAGAATACATCAAGAAAAATTTCAGTAAAGCAATTGATGATGCATCACTTTATAGTATTGTTATTAATCTTGCAAGGATTGACACTCAGAATGCGCTCAGGTTAATTGCAGAGCAGGTTATTGATTTAAGATTTTGCAGATAGAGCGGATACGGTGTATATTACATCCGTCTTTTTGTAATTTGCCCGAGTTTGCAGGAAATTAAAAAATCCCTAATTATATTTTTTGCATCGTCAATAGACTCGTAATATTTTACTGTCATTTTTCCGTTCCCTGTTATCATTGCCGATAGCCTCTTAATATTTTTCCTGCACAGGCAGAGTATTTTTTTATTTTTTTCGAGAGCCCGCCCGAGTTCATATCCCACTCCCAGACTCGGATTGGAAACTTCCGCGACAATAACATCCGATTCTATAAGCCATTTCATATCCCTGTCGTGTATATCCCTGTTCGTAATGTCAGTTTCACCCGTGATTTTTATTCCGGGATTAGCAAAATGCTCGGTGAGTACTTCGCCTGATTCTTTTAAATAATCTATAAGTTCACGGTTAATTCTTTCCGAATCTTCCGACTGAACTCCGCTTATTGATGTGGCATAATATATTTTCATACCGGTATAATGGTAAAATTATTTTTAAAAATAAAGAAACTAATTTTTGAACAGGATTGAGGTTTCATAAATGCCTTTTTTACTATACTTTATATTTATAAATTTGCGGCGTAAAGATTTATTTCTTAACCAAATCAGGAGTCCAATATGACATTAATATTATCAAGAAGTGATGTAATGAAACTGCTGGATATGAAAGATTGTATCGGTGCTGTTGAAAAGGCATTTGCTGAAATGTCGAACGGCACGGCAATTTTACCGCTGAGAACCGCTATCAAACCTGAAGGCGGTTTATCTCTTTATATGCCGGCATATCTGAAACAGTCGGGAGCACTTGCCTGTAAGGTGGTTACGGTTTATAAAGATAATCCGGGAAAGTACAGTCTTCCGACTACAATCGGGAAAGTTTTACTTCAGAGCCCTGAAACAGGAGATGTCACCTGTATTATGGATGGCGGTTACCTAACGGCTGTGAGAACCGGTGCGGCAAGCGGCGTTGCTACAAGGTATCTTGCCCGGAATGAAAAAAATATGACAGCAGGGGTTTTTGGTGCGGGCGTTCAGGCGAAAATGCAGTTATGGGCAATGAATGAAGTCAGAGACCTTAAACGGGCTGTTGTATATGATGTCTCCGATGATGCAATGGAAAAATTCATTTCCGAAATGACGGTTAAACTGAAAATGGAAGTAAGAAAAGCGTCTGCTCCCGATGAAATTCTTGACTGCGATATAGTTTGTACTGCTACTTCATCTGCAACTCCTCTGTTTGACGGTGCAAAACTAAAGGAAGGAACGCACATAAACGGAATCGGAAGTCATACCCCGAATGCAAGAGAACTTGATACAGAAACGGTAAAACGTTCTTTGCTCGTAGGTGATTCACTTGAAGCCTGCCTTAATGAAGCGGGTGATATTATGATTCCGCTTCAGGAAAATGCAATTTCAAAGTCACATTTTTATGCTGAACTCGGAGATGTCGTTACCGGTAAAAAACCCGGCAGAACAAATGATAAACAAATTACTTTGTTCAAATCAAACGGTCTCGCTATTCAGGATGCTGCAACGGCGAAACTGGTCTATTTGAAAGCGGTTGAGGCAACCGTAGGAACAAGAGTCGAAATTTAAAAGTTTATAAAGTTTTAAAGTTCATAAAGTTCTTAAAGTTCGTAAAGTTTATAAAGTTCATAAAGTTCATAAAGTTCGTAAAGTTCGTAAAGTTCATAAAGTTATAAAGTTCATAAAGTTCATAAAGTTCATAAAGTTCATAAA
>CAYWMV010000044.1:0-1222 GCA_964459055.1 uncultured Ignavibacteriaceae bacterium
GACCGACCTCATTCTGAAATTACTCCATGGTCAATCTGGATTTCTTATTCGGAAAACCTGAAGTACTGGGGCGGTTCAAAAGTTATTATGAGACCTGTGATGTATCACTGGGATGAAATGAAAATTGGTCCGGGTGCTCCGCCAATTAAGACATCCAAAGGATGGCTGAGCATATACCACGGTGTTTTTCCGACAATGGACGGAAGTGTTTACAGGCTTGGAGTCGCCCTGCACGATTTAACAGACCCCTCAAAAATTATCGGTGTAAGCGACAAATGGATACTCCAGCCGGAAGAAATATATGAAGTTACGGGTTATGTTCACAACGTTGTCTTTACCTGCGGCGCAATTCCCGAACCTGACGGGACTGTGAAGATTTACTGGGGCGGTGCGGATAAAGTTCTTTGTGCCGGAGAAGCGGTACTGGATGAACTGGTTAGCCTTTGTCTGAATAATTCACGTGACCCTTTGGGTTAGCGGCAGTGGCAGTGGCAGTGGCAGTAGCAGTAGCAGTAGTAGGAGATAGTATTAGTAATGAATACTGCAACTGCAACTAAAAAAGACTGCAACTAAAAAAACTTTGACTTAACTAGAATATAGTTTAGAGTTTAATAATAAATTAAATTTTGGATATGGATTATAGTTTTAAAAGCCTTAAAGTTTATCGGTTATCTTATGAGTTAGCTATGGATATCTTTGAGATTTCAAAAAGTTTTCCGAAAGAAGAAAGATATTCATTGACAGACCAGATGAGAAGGTCATCAAGGTCGGTTTGCTCGAATATTGCCGAAGCATATCGTAAAAGAAGATACCCTAAAAATTTTACGAGTAAAATAACAGATGCTGACGGTGAAGCAAGTGAAACGGCTGTTTGGATTAACTTTGCTTTTGATTGTAAATATATTAATGAAGAAATAAAAGAAACTTTATTGAAAAAATATGAAGAAGTCGGAAAAATGCTGGGAGGTATGGCAAACAATCCTGAAAAGTTTTTACCAAAACAGTGATGACAGTAGCATTAGCAGAGGCAGGTGGCAGTAGCAGTAGCAGTAGCAGTAGCAGTGGCAGTGGCAGTAGTAGGAGATAGTAGTAGTAGTAATTACTGCAACTGCTTGTGCAACTGCAACTAAAGAAAGACTGCAACTTTAAGGCTGCGACTAGAACTTGAAGATTAAAACAGAAAAGAGTTTAACAAAATAAAAAAATAATAAATGAAGGTAGC
>CAYWMV010000044.1:1322-11105 GCA_964459055.1 uncultured Ignavibacteriaceae bacterium
AAGATTAAAACAGAAAAGAGTTTAACAAAATAAAAAAATAATAAATGAAGGTAGCAATATTATCACCCGCAGTATGGCGGACACCTCCGCGTAATTACGGTCCCTGGGAACAGGTTGCATCAAATATTACGGAAGGACTGATTGAAAAAGGAATAGATGTAACACTTTTTGCAACAGGCGATTCAATAACGAAAGGAAAACTTGATTACGTAATTGAAAAACCATACGGCGAAAATCCGGAACTTGATGCTAAAGTCTGTGAGTGTTTACATATAAGTAACCTTATGGAAAAGGCATCGCAGTTTGACATCATACACAATAACTATGATTTTCTTCCGCTGACATATTCGCGGCTTATTAAACCTCCGATGGTCACGACTATTCACGGATTTTCTTCGCCGAAAATTATTCCGGTTTATAAAAAATACAATAAAAACAATTATTATGTTTCCATCAGCAATTCAGACCGCAGTTCGGAATTAAAATACATTGCCACAGTTTACAACGGCATTAATGAAAAGGAATTTACGTTTAAAGATAAGCCCGGTGATTATCTTTTATTCCTCGGACGGATTCATCACGAAAAAGGCACATCCGAATGCATAGAAATTGCAAAGAAAGCGGGAATGAAACTGGTTGTTGCCGGACTCGTTCAGGATGTAAAATATTTCGAGGAAAAAATTAAACCTTATCTTAATAATAAGGATGTTATTTACTGGGGCAATGCAGACCCGGAACAAAGGAATGAATTATTAGGCGGTGCTTACGCTTTGCTTCATCCGGTAAATTTCGAAGAGCCGTTCGGATTAAGCATAATCGAATCCAATTTTTGCGGTACGCCGGTTGTCGCTTTTAAAAGAGGCTCTATGCCGGAACTCGTGATTGAGGGAAAAACAGGTTTCCTTGTTAACAACAATTACGAAGCAGCAGAAGCATTAAAGAAAATAAAAAATCTGAACAGAAAAGAATGCCATAAATGGGCGGAAAGCAAGTTCACGCGTATAAAAATGGCAGAAGAGTATCTTAAAGTGTACAAACAAATATTAAAAGGAAAATAAACAAGAAACAATTTTTCTTGATAACACAGTTTGTTCTCCTGAAAAATTTAAGTTGGTTTTATTAACAGAAACGAATTGAATGAATAAATATTTAATCTTTCTCCAGTAATTTACTTATAAGCAATTTCACATTTACGGTTGCGAATGAAGATGCGTAATCAGAAATTGCGTATGGTATTATAAGTTCTTCATTGTGAATTATTGAACCGCAGGAGTAAACTACATTCGGCACGTAACCCTCTCTTTCGTCTTCATTGGGAACGATAAGCGGCTCTTTCAGACTGCCGATTACTTTTGTCGGATCTTTCAAATCAAGTAATAATGCTCCTATGCAGTATTTTCTCATTTGCCCGACGCCGTGCGTGATGACAAGCCATCCGTCAGGCGTTTCCAGGGGTGAGCCGCAGTTTCCGACCTGTATCAATTCCCAGTTGTATTTTGGTTCACTGAGGAGGCGGGACGTTTCCCAGAGTGTGATGTTGTCTGAAAACATTATGTAGTGATTCACTCCGTCCAGCCTTGATAACATTGCATAATGTCCGTTGATTCTTTTCGGGAAGAGAGAAAAATTTTTATCCTTTATACATTCGCCGTGCAGAGGAAGGTTTTTGAAATGGTAAAAATCTTTTGTCTCGAGAAGTTTCGGAAGAATAGTGTATCCGTCGTATGCAGTATATGTTGCATAATATTTTGTCTCGCCGTTATCTTCGGTAAACCTGACAAATCTTGCATCCTCAATACCGTTGCTTTCGGTTCTTGAAACCGGAAAAATCACTCTTTCCGAAATATCTGTATCCTGTGAAAAATCAACTTCGTAATGCGACCTCGCCAGCCACATCATTTCTTTAAGTGTTTTTTTCTGGTCAAGATTTAATGCCTGCGATTCCTGAACTTTTTTTATAGATTCCTTCAAGCCTGTATAATAAAAGGAGTCTCCGGTTTTTTCAAGGATTTTATCCGATATGTCGTTTGCGATGCCGTGTTCCTGTAAAATCCCGCGAAATTCATTTTTATCGTAAACGTGTCCTTTTATAATTTCCGCTTCGCTGATATAATTCCCCTGCGGGTCGAAAATTATATTAAAATCCTTATCGATAATACCGCTTCTGAAAACAATTGATGATATATGGTTTTCGCCTGTTGCTCTGAAACTTATTATAATTCTTTTCTGCCCTTCTTCAAGCCCGGTCTGGTCGGGATGCTCAACAACAGAGGGGTTGAATAATGCGGCTGACTCGATTGAATATTCCATCGTGAAAAATGAGCCGATTAAAAGTTTTTTTGAATGCGGGATTTTTTCGTGACTTTCTGTAAGTTGATTTACGTAATGATGAGTTTTTGTAAAATTTGTTAAAAATATTTTTGTGATGTTTCTGTGACGTTTGGCAAATTCTCTTAAAACCTGATTGAGCGAAGTTTCTGTTTCTTCTTCGCTCATATCAATTATTTTTTTTATTATTGATTTTGCTTTTATTTCACTGTGGTCATAAAATCTTGTTATGACTCTTTTTGAATCCGGGTATATCCGGTCTCTTTTTCTGTTGACTGTGATTCTCATAATTAAAATTTATTGAATCAAAGTAGTTTTTCAGGCTTATAATTAAAATGCAAATGTTCAATCCGAGTATTTTCATTTACAATTTGTTTTAATTATGGTATTATGAACATCGATTATTATCAAAATGAGAAACAGACTTAAAAACGACCATACATTTTTTGCCTGGGCAGTGCTGATTATACTTACTTTCATCTGGGGAAGTTCTTATATCCTGATGAAAATCGGACTCGAAGCGTATCCGCCGGACGAACTCGGAGCGGCAAGAATTACGATTGCCTTCATAGCGCTACTTCCGCTTGCGGTAAAAAATTTTAAGTCTATACCAAAGAATAAACTCGTTTACGTTTTCATAATCGGATTTTTCGGAAACCTCATTCCTGCTTTTCTTTTCGCACTTGCTCAAACAAATCTTGAAAGTTCGCTCGCGGGAATTATTAATGCACTTACACCGGTTTTCACGGTGATTGTGGCGTATTTCTATCTGAAAAATAAAATCACCCTCATTCAGTTTGCCGGACTTTTGCTCGGAATTCTCGGATGCACTGGCATAAGTATGGTAAACGGTCAGGACGGGGGTTTCGGAACAATTAATATTTATGCCTGGCTTGTCGTTCTTGCTACGATTTTATATGCCGTAAGCGTTAATATTATTAAACTCCATTTCCAGAACACAAGCACGCTTGCTCTTTCTTCACTGTCAATATTTCTTGTCGGACCACTTGCACTGGCTTATATTCTGACAACGGATTTTATTCCGCGAAGTCTGAATTTTTCGCAGTCGGGAAAATCTTTATTGGCAATTTTTACTCTCTCCGTGCTCGGTACCGCTTTTGCAATTATATTGTATAATAAAGTAATTCAGATTAAAGGTCCCGTGTTTGCAAGTACGGTAACTTTTATGATGCCGCTTGTTTCAATTTTCTGGGGTTTGCTCGACGGCGAAAAACTTTTCCTTCTGCATTATGCGGGACTTGCTTTAACCTTTGCAGGTGTTTATCTTACAAACAGAAAAACGTAAATGATAAAACCAAAACTCGGATATATTGATACCTCCGTTATTGTGATGAGTCTTGTAATCGGAATCGGAATTTTCCGCACACCCGCAATCGTAGCAGGTACTGCGGGAAAAGAAACAATGTTTTTTTCTTCGTGGATTATCGGCGGAGTTATTGCGTTCATCGGCGGAATGGTGTTTGCTGAACTCGGTGCGAGAAAACCGCTTGCGGGCGGCTTTTATAAACTTGTCTCCGAAGCGTATCATCCCGCATTTGCCTTTATGCTGAACTGGGTTGGTATCATTGTTCTCTCCGGCGTTACTTATGCGGCGATGGCAATCCTTGCCGCAGAATATTTGTCGAAAATGATTTCATTCACGATCAACTTAAAATATATTGCCGTAGCAATTGTTGCATTGATATTCTTCATAAATTATCTTGGAATAAAAACGGGTTCAGCCGTTCTTAATTTGATTACTTTTCTGAAAATTGCACTTATTATTTTTTTCATTATTGCGGCATTTGTTTTTACCGGCTCCGGAGAACATACGGTCAATCAGCCAATCAGTCAATCAACCGGCAACCTTTTTCAGGGCTTGATCGCCGTTTTCTTTACTTACAGCGGATATCAGTTGACAATGAATCTTAATGCTGATGTTAAGAATCCGAAAAAAAATCTGCCGAAAGGAATCATTACGGGCATTGGTATTTCGGTTGTACTTTATCTGCTGATTAATTTCGGGTATTATAAAATTCTCGGACTTCAGGGAATTGCTTCATCTCCTTTGATTGCCGCAGATTCATTTGAAATTTTATTCGGAGTTGCCGGCGGCAAAATTATTTCTTTCGTTATATTTATCTCCGCATTTGCTTTCCTGAATGTTTCTTTAATGCACAATCAGAGAGCATTCTTTGCAATGGCGGAGGATAAAGTGATTCCCGCTTTCTTTATGAATACGGGAGTAAAATCACAGTCGCAGAAATTTGCACTTGCATTCATTTCTCTTTTGACTATCCTGTTTGTTTTTGTTTTCGAAACTTTTGAAAACGCACTTAATCTTATTATGTTTCTTGAAACAATGACTATTGCCGTTGCCGCTTCAACTATTTTTGTTTTCAGAAAAAAAAACCGGAATGAAAATTATGACGGTTTTAAAATTGCTTTTCATCCTCTTCTTCCCGCAGTTTTCATTTTTATAATTCTGATTGTCTCGGCAAATGCATTCCTTAACGATATTTATTCCGGACTTGCGAGCACGGGGTTTTTCCTTGCCGGTTATCCGGTTTACCGGTTCTTAAAAATTATTGTAAAACCCCGATAAAAAACTCATCCGACGAACTCGTTCATAGGATGAGTAACATTCTATAACTAAATTCTTTGACTAACTTCTTTTATTTGAGCAATATCATTCTTTTAGTCTGACAGAAATATTTTGTCTCCAGTTTGTAAAAATATATTCCGCTTGCCAGATTTTCCGCATTGAAATCAATTGAATGAAATCCCGCATCTATTTCTTCATTCACAAGCGTTGTGACTTCTTTCCCGAGAATATCATACAACGCAAGTTTTATGTTATCCTTCTCCGGAATAGAGAAATTAATCTTTGTCGCATTATTAAATGGATTAGGAAAATTCTGTTCGAGAAAATAATTACCGATATGATGGTTAAGGTGATTCAATCCGGTTGAGTTATCCGTAATATCTAAAATGTGATATCCCGGAGCAGGAATAAAAATGTTTGAGATTATAACGCCTTCGGAATCTGAATTCAATGCCGAAAGAATCTGGTTGTCCAATTTTAAAAGATACGAATGATTTATTTTAAGGTCAAAGGCAAAAATTTTGTAACTTCCGTTTATCTGAACCAAACCTGAACTGTGCATAGCCGTACCTGTATCTCCTCTTGCATTAAACAAACAAATAGTCGAATCCCATATAACGCCTGATGAAAACTGATTTCTAATTTTATCTGCATTTATTGTTCCCGGAGAAACTGCATCCGATGTTTTCAGTACGTTTATTAGAAGAACTGAGTCAGTCTGATACTTTGGTATAACTTCAACCCTCCACTTTCCCGGTGTGAAGTTAATCGTATCCGGATTTGTTGTCGGCATATAATTAACACCGTTGACATAGTACTGATAGCCGGTTCCGCCCGTTTTCCTGACTCTTACGGAATCAGGAAATAATGACCTTATTGTTAATTTTCCGGGAATATTGATATCGGTAATTGTATTGCCGTTATATACTTCAATATGACCCGGCACTGTATTTTCAATTAGCGTTCCGGAACACTGAGGTTCCGTCATAAAATGACCCGTCCAGCGGATTTCCCTTTGAGATATTCCCGGACTCTGATTATTCAATATTAGATTGTCAATAATAACGAATCTGTCAGGTTTTAAATGCAGAAATCTTCTCGAATATTTATTTAATTTCTGGGGATTATATGAAAGAGTCATATCAACTGAACCAAAACAGTAATCTGTTCCTGCCGAATAGGACATCCATTTTCCTCTTTGATTTGCGGGAGCGAATATATCCTGATAATTCATTAAAGCATTTGAGTAAATCTGCCCCCCGTCATTTGATACGGGCTCAGTACCGTAATAAAAAATTTCACTGCTGTCAAAAACGCAGACGACATTATGAGCAATCGAACGGGTATAATAATTTTTAAAATGCTCCGAGCCGTAATAATCATAGACACCCGCATCAACGAGCAGAGGTTTCTTATAGTATATGGCAAAAGAACCGTTATCCCTGTGTTCGTGCGATGCCCGCTTGCTTAATGCGTTATAAAACCAGAACTGAACGGAATTTGTATCCTGCAAAGAATTTGAAACAGCAAGACCGGCTTTGTCAGAATACCAGTTTAATGGTAACTGCGGCTGCGGTATTACCGAAGTGTTAAAATCTTTGTAGGCAAGAATCTGAAAATATGTGTTTGTACTCGTCAGGTACGGAGTTGAAGAATATTTTTGTGCAAGCCACTTGCTTCTCGGGTCCTGAAATATTTTCGCGTGGCAGTAAACTACATTATCACCGGTTACAAATGTTTCGCCGTCCCCAAGATGAATACAGTAATTATCAGGCCTGACCATAAACCAGTACTGATTTATTGAATTAAGAACCCATGGAAGGTCCTGATAAAAATTTTTATCGGTTCCTGTCAGAAAATTATTAAAAAGTAAATACTGGTCAGTCAGACTCCAGAAAGAATATGCCGCTCCCCAGTTCCATCCTCCGTCATCATTCCTATAATAACCATATACAGGCAAAAATCCGTATATCCATTTGTCATATATTGTTGTGTACCATATCGCCACTGTATCCTTTTGTGCCTGCGTCAATGCCTGGTCACCGTAAAGGCAGATTGCGTTTTGTTCTGTTATAACGCAGTTATATGCATTGTGGCTTGAAACGTAACTGTTCCCTGCCGGTGTAATGATAAATGACTGATAGAATTTTCTGTTTAATTTGTATAAACATCTTGCCAGCGGATTTCTGATTGATGTATCAATATCGTAGTAACACCAGTCCAGAAGCAGGCTTCCGATTAAACCGTAAGCTCTTAAATTTGATTCGAGATTATCTCCTGTTAATGTCTGAAAAGACATTGTATCTACCGCAGAAATGTACTTTCTCAGAATGAACCTTGTTCTTTTCAGGAAAATGTCAGATTGTGAAATTTTCCATAAAAATCCCGTATAAACTCCGGTATAAACCATATCCCTCGAATATGCCGATTCACCTGAATTGAAGTTCCTGAATATATAAGTCCATTGTGTCGAATCGCTGCCGGTCAGAAAAAAATCAGGAACCGTTATCCACCAGTTGTTGTAATTGTAACTGAATGTATTGTAATAAGAACTTACGGGCGGCAGATTTTTGTTGGAATCCAGATAATCGAATCTGGACTGCGGAATCCACAATCTTGGATGATATTGGTTTACGATTGGATAAACTCCTGTTTGAGAAAAAACTGACAAATGTGAGAATACGAACAAAGACAGAATGATAATTCTTTTCATTCGGCAAAATAAATTAACCCTTTTATAAATAATACGGATAAATTAATTAATTGTGTTGGATTATAAAAAAGAGGCAATAATATTTTTTGCCTCTTCCATTTCCGTTGATGAAAAAATTTTAATCGGGAATCCCGTTTCTGTCATTGTCCCTGAAGGCTTTCAGATTATCGTTGACATTGTTTTTAATGTTGTTGTCAATATCATTTACGTTCGCAGGATTGTTCGGGTCGAGTAAAACCCCGTTTTTGTAAAACCACTTATACGGCTCTGCCTTGAGCGTAATATTGGTTCTTGCATCCTGCGTCGGATATATGCTGGTCGGAAAATTTAATTTCTGATGCACGGAAGCAGTTGATTTGTAAATGAAATATGCTCCGTTGAACCAGCCCTTTACTACGGTTGAGTATCTCCCGTTATTATCAACAAATTCAGGATCGGGAGGTGTCTCGTTGTCATTTAATTTGTGAATTTCAAACTTGATTTTATCATAGTTACCCTGCGGAATGTATGCCGTGGTCATCAGGTTAACATTCGTATTGAAGTTGAGGAAATATACAAACGGTCCGACTTTGAAATTTGTAGAATCGCTTGAATTTGCCACATTAAGTTTTATATCCTGTATTAATATCTTAACGGTATCGAGCGTAAGCGTATCGGCTGCATCGGCAATTGTTCTCGTGCCGTATGAACTTAAATCCAGATTATCGGCTTCCGTGGATGTAGTATCGCAACCCGCATATAAGAAAATCATTAACAAAGGTAAAAATAAAAAACTTGAATAAAATAATGTCTTTTTCATTTTTGGTTTATATTTAATTTTGATATATATTCAAATTATTAAACTTACCCTTTTTTATATTGTTCCTTTTTAAGTCCTTGTTTCTTTGCAATCCGGAAAGGGACAGCCGGAGCTCTCATTTTTTAAATTCGTTCCCGGAATTAACACCGGGAACGAATTTAATAAGTTACAATTTATTTGATGAATATCATTCTCTTCGTCTGACTGAAATATTTTGTCTCCAGTTTGTAGAAATATATTCCGCTTGTTAGATTTTCCGCATTGAAATCAATTGAGTAAAATCCCGCATTCATTTCTTCATTCACGAGTGTTGCGACTTCTTTCCCGAGAATATCATACACCGCGAGTTTTACATTATCTTTCAGGGGAATCGAGAAATTAATTTTTGTTGCAGGATTGAACGGATTCGGATAATTCTGACTTAATTCATAAGTAACGGGTGTTCCCGGCTCAATCGGATTAATATTTGTCAAATTACTTATCGTTATTGCATAAGTGCCCCATTGACCTGCCGTAGGAACAAAACTTCCTGTAACCGCAGGCGCAGTCCCGAGAGCCGAACCCTGTTTGTCAAATATTCTGTACGGGAATGTAGTGCCTCCGTCCGTTGATACTCTTACGATAAGTCTGTCGTTATTAAATCCTGTCCTTAATGCATAAGCCCAGTCGAATTTTATTGTGTCGGACATTCCCACGTTTTCATATACTTTCGATACCATAATATCCGATGTACCGATATTGTTTGTATATGAGTATATATTTATCCTTACTGCTTTTCCGCCGCCGAATGAAGGTCCGTTAACGGCAGTGTATTTATACTGCCAGAAGGTATAATCGGAATCATTGTTAATTATAGTCCAGCCGGGAGGAGGAACGCAGAGTTCCATATTTTCCACATTAATGCCTCCCGTTACGTTGGTAATTCCGTATTCCGGATTGTATGAAAAGGTTTTTGCGTCCGGGTCATTTATTACCGTTGAAGGCATTTTAATATTTTCGAGATAATAATTTCTTGCTTTGGCGCAGTTAATAACTTCGTGGGAATTTTCATCCTGTATGAAAACCGCCGTGTACATCATCGAATCTATCCAGGCGGATTCCTTTTTGTATTTATATTCGATTGTATAATTTCCGGGTGCGGTGTTAATGGACATACCGTTTGTTGACGGATACATTCTCCTGAATACGTCGTAAAAAATTGTTTCGCCGTTTGTACCTGGAGCAGTAGTGTATGTGATTTTTCTCTCGATTGCATTAATTTTGAGTTTGTAATTTACATTTGAAGGTACGGCGGAAATAACATTTATACTGATTGTTGCTTTAATCGTGTCTCCCGGA
>CAYWMV010000044.1:11115-15000 GCA_964459055.1 uncultured Ignavibacteriaceae bacterium
TCTCGTGTCCGAAACCGAAATAGAAATTGGTGAAGCAATAGCCCTGCGATTATTGAACGGGTCAAGCAAATTTGATAATGTAGTGTAACCACTGACTTGTGTATGAACACCGTCAACAGTCAGTGTGGGGACAGCACTGATTTGATTATACTGAGTTCGTACTCTTTGCTGAGATATATTTATTGTGTACATTGGATCGGTTGCTCCCGGCCACCATGTGTGATATTT
The DNA here is from genome assembly GCA_964459055.1 of uncultured Ignavibacteriaceae bacterium. Lineage (GTDB taxonomy): Bacteria > Bacteroidota > Ignavibacteria > Tepidaquicellales > Tepidaquicellaceae > Tepidaquicella. The sequence continues at coordinate 11,344 of CAYWMV010000044.1, forward strand.
GATAGGTACTATAGAATCAAAATGCGATTGTATAAAAGCGTCAAGCGCGGGATTTTGTGATGCACAAGGACCGCAGGATGTGTTTGTATGTGCTTCGTACAATATTTTTTTGTGAGTACCCGGTAAAAATACTGTATTCTGATTCACGGTATCATTAAAATGATTCTGGTCGGATGTCCAGGTAATATAAACTTTTATATTTTTTGCTGTGTTCAGATTGAATGTGACAGGGTCGAATGTAATATTTGCAGCTTGACCCCCGGATAAAGAACCTACATTTTTCGTTGAGTTGTATGAAGCCATATCCGTCATCGTTATGGTCGCACCTGACGATGTGCCGTAACCAACATTAAATACTGTTACAGTCGGAGTAATACTTGCCGAAGTTACTCCCGGCAGAAAGTAATTTTTGTCCCTGAGGCTCATTGCCGAAATTGCTAAATCATTGTTAAACCGCTGTCCGATTGAAAAATTATCCAGCCAGATGTTGTTACCGTTGCCGTTTATGGCTTCGAATTTAACGACAACATTATAAAGCATTTTTGTGTCGGATTTGTCTCCGTTCAGGGTGAATGATAAAAATAACGCCCCGCAGATTAAAAGCAGAAATAAAATTTTTGTCTTCATTTTTTTGAATTAAAATTTTTTATGTTGTGAATTAATGAATTTCATTTTCTATACTGTGTAATAATATTAATCAAATTGATATTTTAAATAAATATAAAAAATTAGAATATTTATTACCCGAAGGCGGGGTAATTAGTTTTGTATCGCTTTCGGTATTTCTGCAAGTTGTTCTGATTTATAACCAATAAGTTTTCATCCCTTTATAAAATCTGCGGCTATCTGTGAAATCTGCGAAATCTGCGTGCCAAATTCGTAATGCTTGCCTTGTTACTTTTAACTTGTCTCTTTTTTTCTTGCCGGTTTACACAGAATTTGTTTGGTAAAGGAATAAAAACCTACCTGAGAATTACTTCAGAATTATCATTCTTTTTACGTCCGTAAAATTTCCTGTTTCAAGTTTGTAAAAATATATTCCGCTGGATAATTTCCCTGCATCAAAATTAATTTCATAATTTCCTGGATTATATTCTTTGCTTAACAGTTCCGAAACCGTTCTTCCGGAAACGTCATATACGGTTAATTTAACGAAATCCTGTTTCTTTATTCCGAATTTGATAGTCGTGACGGGATTGAAAGGATTCGGATAATTCTGCGAAAGGTAATATTCGACTGGTATGCCGGCAATCGGGTCTTCGATTTTTGTTGCGCCTGCGTTAAAAGTATAAAAATTTAAAGGAGCATCGGCGGGGGACTGTGCCCTTACACCCAGAGTATCATATAGTCTTATGAAATACCTGTAAATCGCCGGCGAGCCGTTTCCCGGAATATTTGCATACCAGACATTTCCTGTATCCCTTGTCATTGATATACTGTCTGTTAGATTTACCGAATTCCTGCTCCAGAAAACTTTTATCTTTGCTGTATCGAGCTGAGCATTTGTGATTGTGGATTTGTTCAGAATCACTTTCACTTTGTATGGTCCGTTCAGATTTAATGTGTCGTTTAAGGGAGTATGGGTTGTTGACATTCCGAGTATTTTCATAGCTTCGAATACATTAATCAGTCCCATACCGTAATTATTATCTTCTCCTGTTGTTCCTAAATCGGTCGCACTGTAATACAGGGCAAACAATGCCATTTTACCTGTAATATTCGGAGCAAAAGACCTGAGCAATGCAACCGCTCCCGAAGCATGCGGAGCCGCCATTGAAGTTCCGCTTTTCAGACCGTATGCTGAATTTAAAACGCAGGAACGGACATTCACACCCGGTGCGGAGACTTCGGGCTTGATTAGTAACGAGCCTGTACCGCCGCAAACGGAGGGACCGCGACTGCTGAAACTTGCAATTGGATAACCCGTTGTATTACCGTCAACAGCACCAACCGTGAACGCATTTACTTCGTTTGTGTTTATATTTTTTGGTGATGTGACTGTAGATGCGCCGGGACCGCTGTTCCCGGAAGACCATACAACAGGTACTCCGCCTGCTTCGAGCGTTATCAAAGTTGCTTTGAATGTACCGGTGCATTCGTTGCTTGTCGGGTCTGATGAATTCCAGGAGCAGTTTATAACAGATGCTTCATCCCGTGTGGAAGCATTAGAGTCGGGGTCCAGTCCCCACTGAAATGCTGCTATTCCGAATGTTGTATATGTACCCGAGCAACTTCTTCTTGCGGCTATCCAGTGCGCTCCGAATGCTACACCTACTGTATCACCGGTCGTCAGTCCGAGTCCGCACATTATACCCATAGTATGTGTGCCGTGGTCAGTACACCAGGTTGGAAAACTTGTGCCGGCATAATCATACCATGCGTGATACCAGGGAACAATCAATCCCCGCCATCTGCTGTTAAATGCCGGATGATTACCGTCAACTCCGCTGTCAACGTTCATAACAATAGTTCCTGCTCCCGTAATACCCAGTTTCCATAACTTGTCTGCATTTATTACTTTAAGACCTGTCTCCACAGAATTCACTTCGTCGGATTTAAAATTGAAACTTTCTTCTTCTTCATCAAAGATAATCGGATTATCAACTTCCATAAAACCGACATCATTGCGGAATGTAATTTGCTTTATGATATCAATATCAGCAAAAACCGCTACAGCATTGATTACCCAGAAATCCTTTATTTCATATACTTTGTTTATGTTTTTATTGAGTTCGAGGAATGCCAGTAAATTGCTTTGAGTAATCTTTGCTTTACTCCGTAAAGTATTAATCAGTAATTCCGTTTTTTCTGCCTGATTTAAACGCGCCTTTTCTGATTCAATATTGAATTTTTCTATATCAATGTAATCATATAAATGAATTATAACTCTCGCTTTTTCATTATCCGGATAAAAATTCAGAATACCGTCAAGTTGCGATGTCACTTTTCCACTTTGAAACTGCGAAAAAGTAATATTCGAAACTGCAAAAAGAAAAACCAGAAATAATATAAATTTTTTCATTATAGTATTTGTTTATTTTATGTAATATAAGAAGTATTTATTAATATTAAAATGATAGCAAGATGAAAAATTTTAAATCAAAATTATTATTAATTTTCGTTTTTCTGTTGACTTTCTCTGCTTTTCTGAGAGCAGATGTTTTTCCTGAAAATTGGCTCGGCAAATGGGAAGGGAAACTTCACATTCAAACTTCATCGGCTGAAAATGAAGTTTATATGTCGCTTGAAATTATTCCTTTGTCAGAAAAAAGTTGGCAGTGGATAATAATATACGGTTCGGAAAATTCGAAAATAGAGCGAGAATACGAACTGATTGCAGATGACCAAAGTAAGGGATTGTATAAACTTGACGAGAAAAATGATATCGTTCTGGATATGCTTTACCGTGAAAATTCATTTTATAGTGTTTTTTCAGTATCGCCGAATCTTATTTTTGCGGAGTACAGACTGGAAAACGCAAAATTATATTTTAAAGTCATATCTTCCGATATTACAAATCCGAATATAACCGGAACTGAAGATGAAAATTTCGCAATAGTGAATTCGTATGTAATACATAACACCCAGTCAGCAGTACTGGAGAAAAAATAATTCTGTGTAATAAAGCCATAGAGACAAGGCATGCCTTGCCGCTAC
>CAYWMV010000045.1:0-14867 GCA_964459055.1 uncultured Ignavibacteriaceae bacterium
AAAAGAAAAGAAAAAATTACTACTACAGGGTAATATATTATTATGATTCAACTTGCAATCAGGTTACATTCAATTAATTACTCAAGTTGACCGATACAAAAGAATCATTAGAACAGTTAAAAACATTTCGAGGGAAGGATAATTTAAATGAAATCTCCTCCGGAGTCGAATTCCTTTTACCCATATTGCTATAAATATGTGACTCTTTCGAAGTCGAATTTGTTTTATCCAATTGCTATAAATATGCGACTTCTCCGGAGTCGAATTTGTTTTGCACAATTTCTATAAATATGTGGGCTTGTCCTAAAAGTTGTCTTCCTGAATTTATTTCAGGATCTAATCATCGAAAACATGCAGAAAATTGAGATTCCGAAACAAGTTCGGAATGACAAGTATGAGGTTTTTAACCTTTTCGGACAGCCCAAAAGGAAAAAGCCCAATTCTTATTCAGAAAAGGGCTTTTATTCTATTACTAAATTCTATGACTAACTTCTATTTTATCAGCACTAACCTCTTCACATCCCTGAATCCGTTTACTTCAAGTTTATAGAAGTAAACACCGCTTGCCAGATATGACGCATCGAAATCAACAATGTAATTTCCAGCTGTCTTGACTTCGTTTACAAGATTGGCAACTTCTCTGCCGAGGACGTCATACACTTTAAGTGTCACAAATCCCTGCTTCGGAATTGCATAATTAATCTTAGTCGTCGGATTAAACGGATTCGGATAGTTCTGAAAAAGTTTATATTCAGCAGGAAGTTCATTTCCTTGATTGGAAATATCAATCTGTGGACCCGGATTTAATAAAATACAGATATTCGGTAATTGTGAATACTGCGGCTGAGCCGTTAAAATATCGCTACATCCGTCAGTTGATGATAAAAGTGTATTTTGGTGAGCATTTCTTCCCGATGCTGCTGTTCCCCGGACATTTGTGTTATATGTGTAAGTTGAATTATTGAAACAAATTTCAATTAATAAATTCTTACCGCTTGAGTAATAGAACGGAGAATGCAATTCAATATATTGTAATCCGGTTCCCGGAACCGAGTATGTTCCATCATAAACTGTCATCCAGCCGGTTGATGTAAATCCGGTAATTGTATTCACTGTTGTATTCTGCATTTTAATCTTAAAACCGTTCATTATCTGTGATGCGGCAGAGACCACATTAAATCCTATTTTAATTACATATCCGCCGGGTGGTGCCAAACCTATTTCACTTCCAAGATAAAGCATGTCAGTTCTGCTGTCCAAAGAGTATGTATAAAAAGGCCATCCGATACTTATTTCACCCGTACCAATGCATACATTTGCCTGATAGACAATCGTAAATTTATACAATATTGTAGAGTCGGTATTATGGTTAATTGAAGTATCTCTTGCAAAAATCCGATAGAAAATAGAATCACCTACCTGTACGTCGGCATTTACAGAATTGAAAAGCGCCGAATAATTACTTCCCCCTTGATATAATAATTTAAAATGTTTAATGCCATTATTTGTATTATTTTTATACCATTTTACCCATACAGAATCAATTCCGAAATTATCTGTGACTGATGCCGATACTGCAGCGGGCCAGTTTGCTTTAGGAGTGTTTGTCAAAGGAGTGTGAGTAATGACGGGATTTAATGTATCAGGGGATGCAAGAAATGAATAAAAAACAAACGGTGCTCCAGTTGGTGCAACAGCCATTCTGTTAATTGAATCGACTGTTTTAATATAATATCTGTATGTCCCTGCCCCGGATAATAAAATGTTTGCAGTCCAGTTTGTTCCGCCTGAATTTGTCATAATTACACTGTCTGTAAATGTATTTGGATTTTTTGTATAAAACAATTTTGTCAGTGCGGGATTGATTCCGGCACCGGCAGGAATAATCTGTGCAAGAACCTGTCTTGCTCCTGTTGTCTGCTCTGTATAAGTTAACGGGACATGAATGATAGATGGACCAAGTTCAATTGACGATGTCCAGATTTGATAAGTACCTGTATAATTGTCACACCAGAACGGAAACAGTTCAATGTTTGTTGAAGTAATTCCGATATAATCTCCCTGATATCCTCCCGCCAAACCTGAAATCGGTACAGGTTTGAATCTGTGGTCACTGACTTTAATATTCTCAAACGTATTACCGCCATCAACTGACCTTGCAATATACACTTCGGCAGAATCATTTGTTGCCGGATTTCTGCTGTCATAAAATATTATGTTAATACCACCTGTGAAATCTACGTTGATATTCGGGAACCACTGGTCTCTTCCATTATTTAACGCATCGTCATTAACTCTAACCGGAGTATTCCAGTTCAGTCCGCCATTTGTTGATTTCGAGAATAAAATATCCGGGTCATTACCTGCCGGTGTTAAATTCACTTGTGTCCAGGTAACATAAATCCATCCGTATCTCAAACCACCGGTTTTATCAACCGCCATCCACGGAAAACTATTCACTCTTATCCCGGAAGTTTTCAGATTACCCCTGATACCATTTATATCAATTGCCGATTCATTTACCGTCCAGTTTAATCCACCGTTTATTGATTTACCAAACCCAATATAATCTTCGGTAAAAGGAACATCAGTAATACTTGTTGCACAGACAAAATAGGCTTCACCATTGGGTCCGGTATGAATATTAACACCTAATGAATAATGTCCGGTCATCGGGACAGTAACCTGAAGCGGAGTTGACCAGTTAATTCCGAGATTCGTTGAACGCACGATTTTTAGCGGCGGTCCGGCTACACTAAAATCACTCCAACCGACATATAAATTATTATAATACGGGCTTCCGGGTTTATCGTCTATTCCTATATGGTTTTTATCCGCGATACCCCCTGAAGCATTCTGACCTGCAACAATATAAGGTACCCAGTTTGTACCGCCATTTGCCGACCAGGTAACAACTTGCTGGGAATTTATACTACCGATGGCATTCATAAAAATATTTCCATTGCTTGTTATTGCAACTGAAGGGTCTCCGGCATTTGCAATCAAGCCGGGTAATGTATAATTTCCGGTCCAGTTGACACCTGTATTGGTAGTGTATGCAAAACCTGTTCCATAGAAGGACGGACCGAAAGATACCCATCCTATTATAATTATTCCCTGTAAATTCGGATTCGAGTAAGCGTGTACTTCACTTTGAGTAGTGGTAGTCGGATACGGAATGAAATTCGGTCCGACAGATATAATTCCCGATTGAGAATGAATAAATACACTTCTTGTATTTAAAGAAATGTTTTTGTATTCAGATTTAAATGCAGAGTTTGAATCAATCTGTATTATTGTTGCAGGTACGTCAGCGGGGGTTTTTAAAACCTGTCCTTTCACGATAAAAAGTCCGAAAAAGACAATAAATATTACCGTTAATATTATTTTTGTTACAAGTTTTCTACTTGGTGTAACTATTTTTGTTAAACCTATGAACATATTTCCCACTCAAATTATAACAATTGTCCTAAATATATTTAATATAATCAATCCACAAATTTTATCCGGTTTGCAAAGGGATTCTAATTGACGAGAACAAGGTGCTATAAATATGCGACTCCTCCGAAGTCGAATACCTTATACTCATATTGCCAAAAATATACGACATAATCGGAATCAAAAGAAAAAGCCCAATTCTTTTTCAGAAAAGGGCTTTTCTTCTATTACTAAATTCTATGACTAACTTTTATTTTATCAGCACTAACCTCTTCACATCGCTGAATCCGTTTACTTCAAGTTTATAGAAGTAAACACCGCTCGCCAGATAAGACGCATCGAAATCAACAATGTAATTTCCCGCAGTCTTTACCTCGTTCACAAGATTGGCAACTTCCCTGCCGAGAACGTCATACACTTTCAGTGTGACAAGTCCCTGCTTTGGAATTGCAAAATTGATTTTTGTGGTCGGGTTGAACGGGTTTGGATAATTTTGAGAAAGAGAATATTTATCTACTGTTTCATTATTGAGTTTTCTAATATTCGATAACTGCATTCTTTGTGAACCGATCGGTATCACTTTCCCATTCACCTCAATAAGATAATCTCTATCTAAATCTTCTCCACTTTGATCGGGAATATTTTGGAATTCAAGATTTATATAATGGTCAGGATTAATAAAACTACTTAAAGAATCAATATATAAAAGATTTTGAGTTACATCCCCAAGTTGTGTATGATATGCAAGTGTTAGAGGTTGTTCTGTTATCGTAAATCCTGAATAGGCAAGCGATGCCACAGCAAGATATCTGATATCGAAACTTTTATCCCAAATAATATGAGCACTATCAATAGTTCCGGTCAAATTTCTCGAAGTAACTGGTAATATAATGTTATCAGGATTTTCACGTCTCATAAAGTAACTTTGCGTCGAACCATCAGGTGTATTTCCAATTATTATACCCGAATAATAATCTTTTGCTATAATCGGATAAGATTTTTGCACAAAAGCAATTATCGCCGGATTTGTGACAAAATGATTTTTGAATTCAGCATAAATGTTATATAATGTATCACCCATAACGGGATTTTTTGGTTCCTTATGAAACATTACATCTTCTGTAATTTCAGTAAAATTATTATCCGGGTCATATAATGATGCAAATGTGTTTTCCACAACACTTGCACTATCAAACATTACTATCTCATTATCATTCGTAATTCCCAATTTCGTTCCTACAGGGTGGTCAACCGCAAATAATCTTATTCTGTTTAAAATTGTTGAATCATTATTTGTTTCAATAATATTCATAAATATTTTATTATCAATAATTCCTGGAGTGGTTTTTACAATATATTTATCTGTAATATTTTCACCATAATTCTCAGGAAGTAAAGATTTGTGTAAAATGTTATTCTCCGGAATTATATTAGAATCCTGAGTTTGAATGAATAACCATGGACAACCTAATATACCATTTACTAGAATAGGAAAAACATTTTTATATAAAATATTATTACAGACGCCTTTTGCAGATACCGAAAAATACCATGCTTGATTTTCTTCTTTACTTCTTTCATCGAAGACACTTAAATAATTACTCCAATTTATATTAAGAACATTATTATTAATAGAATATGTAACTCCATTAGGTTTTCTATCTGGATTTTTTTCTATCCAAGTCCAATTATAATCTGATGGAACTAAACCTTGTTGTAAAATTACTGTAACCGTACCTGACATGCCCGGATGAATCCAATTTGGATTTTGGTAAACTGTTTGAAGAACAGGGAAGGGGGGGGAAGGAACATCATAGTATATACGATAAACATAATATAAAAGTCCGGCAACGCATCTCATGGAATAAACATAACTATTATCCAAAATTGCATTATAAAGTTCCGGAGTCAAACCCGGCCAAACGACAGGAATTCCAGCAACCCGTGTATAAACTGACCATATTTCGTTATATTTAAACTGGTAATCATCCGGTCCAAAATTTAGAAGTGCCCAATCTCCATTTTCATCATTACTCGGAAATCTGTCCGCAATTTGATTTTGCACATACATTATTGTTCTAAAAGGATTACATAATAGATGCCATTTTATCAAACCACCTTGAGACAAGGCATGACCTCTTGTTCTTATAGTATATTGATTTTCTAATGAGTTCTCATAAGAATCCGAACCATCATGAATATCTAGATGAACATGAGCAGGAATACTCATATCTTCTAAAAGATGACACATTCTTCCGAGTATTTCCCAGAGTACTTTATTAAAATATCCTAAGTAATTATTATTTTCATATGTCGTTATTCCAACTGTTGTAAAAAATAAATCAATCGGCATATTAACCAAAAATTCTTGCGGCGATCCTATAACAGACCATTTATTAACCATTAATAAACTTGGGTTTTGTATTCCTTGAGCCAAATTAATATTATCCGGCAAGGTTAAACGTATCCATATCAATTGGTTAGTAGTCCTATGATAAATTCTGAAATTTTCAGAAAGTCCTAATTTGAGAAATGAAGTGTTATCTTCTTTTCTCCTCAAATGCCAATAGGAGATTAATTTTTGCAGTGCTTGCCTATATACACAATCAAATTGCCACCAAGTAATTTCGTCTCCTTCATCTGCATCCCAAAAATGAGTTGACGTATGTCTACCCCATATAGAACAATCCCAGCTCAAATCATATACTATGTCATTTACATCTTCTCTGATTGTTCCTGCCATAACCGTCCCATTTTGGAAATCATTTGAGGGGTAACCTTCATTGAAATATCCAATTTTATCATTAAAAAAACCATAATAAAGATTAGGATATTGAAGTTTAACTAATTCCCAAGCCTCTTGTGTTACCCATTTATGAGAATTAGTCCCAAGTCTATCTTGTGCTATACTTTTTGAAATATTAAAAAATAATAATATTGCAAATAAAATTTTAAGTAATTTCATATTGTTTAATTTTTTTTATTTTTAAAAATTCACACCGAATCCTGCATTAATTAACAAATTAATCAATGGCTCTTCTAAGTTTTTTATTATATTAATATTTGGTTTTATATCTGCATTAAAATTAAATGTTTCATCACCATATTCAATTCCCAATCCCCCGGTAAAAGCAAAATTAGCCTTGGTTGTTCGTTGCTTATGAAAAATAAACCATGATCCTGCACATAATGAAATATAAGTGACTAAATTTTTATTAGATAACCGAGATATATAAAATTTCGGACCAGCTGTCAGGAAAGTAAGTATTCTATCAGTTTCTTGATCATTTTCATACACAAAGAGTGGATTAAGATTTATCAGCCATGCAATATTAACGTTTCCGACATTCTTGTGAGCCGGTTTATATTGAAATTCTACGGCATATCCAAACAAACCACCAATATTTCCACTACCTTTACTAACTTTTAATTTTATGGCAAACGGTTTATATTTCGGGGTTTTGTTAGTATCTTCCGTTGACGAAATTGGTAAAAGGGTTTGTGAGTATAAAGACGTTGATAGAATAAACACACTCGAGATTAATGCAATTAATATTTTCATAAATTTTCCTTTCTTTAATGAAAATTTTGATAAAAAAATTAGAAGACTTTAGTTTGCTATGGTGGATGCATATCCCGCCTCCTTTCTTTATTATATAGTTTTATATCAGAAGTCCTGACATTTCTTTTCAATTGTTTTTTTAAGATGAGATTTTACTCCGCATTTTTTTATTCCCTCCGATGTTTTTTCATCCCTCTCCTCTTATTCGGTTTTCATCCCCGGTATTTTCACACTTTTCTTTCCGTAATACGGATAAAATAATCTCTTATTCAGTTTAATCAGTGTTTTTCAAAAAGAAATCATTCTCGATAATTTGCAGACGCAATGTTTCAAATAACTGATTATATTTTTAACTGTTTAATTATATATCAACTTAAATTATATTTAATATTAAGTCAATAATAAAATGAGGATACAATAGCAGTAAAGATTGAAAGTTACGACATTATCAAACCGGATTTTTTTTCATAAATAATTCGGACTAACGGAGTCGAATTTCTTTTACCCAATTGCTATAAATATGTGACCCCTCCGGAGTCGAATTCCTTTTTCTTATAAACACTATAAATATACGACTCCTTCGGAGTCGAATTTCATTTACCCATATTGCTATAAATATACGACTCCTCAGGAGTCGAACCTCTTTCATTAATAAATGCTATAAATATGTGACTCCTCCGGAGTCGAATTTGTTTTGCACAATTTCTATAAATATACGACTCCTCAGGAGTCGAACCTCTTTCATTAATAAATGCTTTAAATATGTGACTCCTCCGGAGTCGAATTTGTTTTGCACAATTTCTATAAATATGCGACACAGTCGGAGTCAAAAGAAAAAGCCCAATTCTTATTCAGAAAAGGGCTTTTATTCTATTACTAAATTCTATGACTAACTTCTATTTTATCAGCACTAACCTCTTCACATCCCTGAATCCGTTTACTTCAAGTTTATAGAAGTAAACACCGCTTGCCAGATATGACGCATCGAAATCAACAATGTAATTTCCAGCTGTCTTGACTTCGTTTACAAGATTGGCAACTTCTCTGCCGAGGACGTCATACACTTTAAGTGTCACAAATCCCTGCTTCGGAATTGCATAATTAATCTTAGTCGTCGGATTAAACGGATTCGGATAGTTCTGAAAAAGTTTATATTCAGCAGGAAGTTCATTTCCTTGATTGGAAATATCAATCTGTGGACCCGGATTTAATAAAATACAGATATTCGGTAATTGTGAATACTGCGGCTGAGCCGTTAAAATATCGCTACATCCGTCAGTTGATGATAAAAGTGTATTTTGGTGAGCATTTCTTCCCGATGCTGCTGTTCCCCGGACATTTGTGTTATATGTGTAAGTTGAATTATTGAAACAAATTTCAATTAATAAATTCTTACCGCTTGAGTAATAGAACGGAGAATGCAATTCAATATATTGTAATCCGGTTCCCGGAACCGAGTATGTTCCATCATAAACTGTCATCCAGCCGGTTGATGTAAATCCGGTAATTGTATTCACTGTTGTATTCTGCATTTTAATCTTAAAACCGTTCATTATCTGTGATGCGGCAGAGACCACATTAAATCCTATTTTAATTACATATCCGCCGGGTGGTGCCAAACCTATTTCACTTCCAAGATAAAGCATGTCAGTTCTGCTGTCCAAAGAGTATGTATAAAAAGGCCATCCGATACTTATTTCACCCGTACCAATGCATACATTTGCCTGATAGACAATCGTAAATTTATACAATATTGTAGAGTCGGTATTATGGTTAATTGAAGTATCTCTTGCAAAAATCCGATAGAAAATAGAATCACCTACCTGTACGTCGGCATTTACAGAATTGAAAAGCGCCGAATAATTACTTCCCCCTTGATATAATAATTTAAAATGTTTAATGCCATTATTTGTATTATTTTTATACCATTTTACCCATACAGAATCAATTCCGAAATTATCTGTGACTGATGCCGATACTGCAGCGGGCCAGTTTGCTTTAGGAGTGTTTGTCAAAGGAGTGTGAGTAATGACGGGATTTAATGTATCAGGGGATGCAAGAAATGAATAAAAAACAAACGGTGCTCCAGTTGGTGCAACAGCCATTCTGTTAATTGAATCGACTGTTTTAATATAATATCTGTATGTCCCTGCCCCGGATAATAAAATGTTTGCAGTCCAGTTTGTTCCGCCTGAATTTGTCATAATTACACTGTCTGTAAATGTATTTGGATTTTTTGTATAAAACAATTTTGTCAGTGCGGGATTGATTCCGGCACCGGCAGGAATAATCTGTGCAAGAACCTGTCTTGCTCCTGTTGTCTGCTCTGTATAAGTTAACGGGACATGAATGATAGATGGACCAAGTTCAATTGACGATGTCCAGATTTGATAAGTACCTGTATAATTGTCACACCAGAACGGAAACAGTTCAATGTTTGTTGAAGTAATTCCGATATAATCTCCCTGATATCCTCCCGCCAAACCTGAAATCGGTACAGGTTTGAATCTGTGGTCACTGACTTTAATATTCTCAAACGTATTACCGCCATCAACTGACCTTGCAATATACACTTCGGCAGAATCATTTGTTGCCGGATTTCTGCTGTCATAAAATATTATGTTAATACCACCTGTGAAATCTACGTTGATATTCGGGAACCACTGGTCTCTTCCATTATTTAACGCATCGTCATTAACTCTAACCGGAGTATTCCAGTTCAGTCCGCCATTTGTTGATTTCGAGAATAAAATATCCGGGTCATTACCTGCCGGTGTTAAATTCACTTGTGTCCAGGTAACATAAATCCATCCGTATCTCAAACCACCGGTTTTATCAACCGCCATCCACGGAAAACTATTCACTCTTATCCCGGAAGTTTTCAGATTACCCCTGATACCATTTATATCAATTGCCGATTCATTTACCGTCCAGTTTAATCCACCGTTTATTGATTTACCAAACCCAATATAATCTTCGGTAAAAGGAACATCAGTAATACTTGTTGCACAGACAAAATAGGCTTCACCATTGGGTCCGGTATGAATATTAACACCTAATGAATAATGTCCGGTCATCGGGACAGTAACCTGAAGCGGAGTTGACCAGTTAATTCCGAGATTCGTTGAACGCACGATTTTTAGCGGCGGTCCGGCTACACTAAAATCACTCCAACCGACATATAAATTATTATAATACGGGCTTCCGGGTTTATCGTCTATTCCTATATGGTTTTTATCCGCGATACCCCCTGAAGCATTCTGACCTGCAACAATATAAGGTACCCAGTTTGTACCGCCATTTGCCGACCAGGTAACAACTTGCTGGGAATTTATACTACCGATGGCATTCATAAAAATATTTCCATTGCTTGTTATTGCAACTGAAGGGTCTCCGGCATTTGCAATCAAGCCGGGTAATGTATAATTTCCGGTCCAGTTGACACCTGTATTGGTAGTGTATGCAAAACCTGTTCCATAGAAGGACGGACCGAAAGATACCCATCCTATTATAATTATTCCCTGTAAATTCGGATTCGAGTAAGCGTGTACTTCACTTTGAGTAGTGGTAGTCGGATACGGAATGAAATTCGGTCCGACAGATATAATTCCCGATTGAGAATGAATAAATACACTTCTTGTATTTAAAGAAATGTTTTTGTATTCAGATTTAAATGCAGAGTTTGAATCAATCTGTATTATTGTTGCAGGTACGTCAGCGGGGGTTTTTAAAACCTGTCCTTTCACGATAAAAAGTCCGAAAAAGACAATAAATATTACCGTTAATATTATTTTTGTTACAAGTTTTCTACTTGGTGTAACTATTTTTGTTAAACCTATGAACATATTTCCCACTCAAATTATAACAATTGTCCTAAATATATTTAATATAATCAATCCACAAATTTTATCCGGTTTGCAAAGGGATTCTAATTGACGAGAACAAGGTGCTATAAATATGCGACTCCTCCGAAGTCGAATACCTTATACTCATATTGCCAAAAATATACGACATAATCGGAATCAAAAGAAAAAGCCCAATTCTTTTTCAGAAAAGGGCTTTTCTTCTATTACTAAATTCTATGACTAACTTTTATTTTATCAGCACTAACCTCTTCACATCGCTGAATCCGTTTACTTCAAGTTTATAGAAGTAAACACCGCTCGCCAGATAAGACGCATCGAAATCAACAATGTAATTTCCCGCAGTCTTTACCTCGTTCACAAGATTGGCAACTTCCCTGCCGAGAACGTCATACACTTTCAGTGTGACAAGTCCCTGCTTTGGAATTGCAAAATTGATTTTTGTAGTCGGGTTGAATGGATTCGGATAATTCTGTGCGAGTTCGTACTTCGCAGGAAGTTCGTTTCCTTTCTGCGTGATTCCAAGAGACGGTCCCGGATTCATTACCAGTTTTATGTTCGGTAATGTTGTGTAGGTTGAACCCGGCGACGTAAGAGCGGTACATCCATCTCCTGATGATAAATCCGAATGCTGGTGTACATTTCTACCTGTCGCTGCCGCTCCGTTTACAGTACTGTTCGATGTGTAACTCGAATTGTTGTAACATATCTCAATTAATAAATTTGAACCGCCTGTATAATAGAAAGGTGTCTGCAATGTTACCATCTGCCAGCCGGTTCCCGGAACCGAATATGTTCCGTTGTATGCTGTTGTCCATCCGGCTGAAGTGAAACCTGATATTGAAGTTGCTGTTGTATTCTGCATTTTAATCTGAAAACCGTTCATTACCTGCGATGCGGCGCTCACAACGTCAAATCCTATTTGTGTTATGTATGCACCGGGTGCCGGTACTCCGATTTCACTTCCAAGATAAAGCATATCGGTTCTACTGTCCATATAAAATGTATAATAGGGCCAGCCGATTGCAGTTGTTCCGGTTCCGATTGTTACATTGACCTGATTTATAATCTTGAACTGAATTAATGCAGTTGAGTCTGTATTGTGCGCTGCAGAATTATCCCTTGCGAACACTCTATAGAAAATAGAATCTCCGACTGCCACATCAGCATTTACTGAATTAAATGCTGCAGAATAATTATTTCCGCCGGTTGGTAATAATTTAAAATGTTTGATACCTGTGCCGGTATTATTTTTGTACCATCTTACCCATACTGAATCGATACTGATGTTATCAGTTGCAGCGGCAGTGACTGATACAGGCCAATTAACTTTCGGAACATTCGCAAGTGCAGAGTGTGTTATTACCGGTTTTACAGTATCGGGAGATGCGGTAAATGAGAAATAATTCCCGGGAGCACCGAAAGGTATCGCGGATACTCTGCCGGCTGCATCCTGAGATTTTATGAAGTATTTGTAAATTGCAGGTTGTCCGTTACCCGGAATGTTGTACGTCCAGTTATTTCCGCTTGAATTTGTCATTACAACGCTATCAAATGCAGTTGTTCGCGTCCAGAATAATTTCGTTGTAACAATAGGACTTCCTTCAGGCGATACAGAACAATTTACCGGATATGGTCCGTTTAGATTTTCAGTATTCGGAAGCGGTGTATGTGAAATTGCAGGTCCGTAACTCAACTGGTAAATAGACGGGTCGCCCATGCAGTTGTACATTTCAATATATCTCTGCATCATTCCCGTCATACTTCCGAAATGCTGAACGAGATAAATTTTTCCTTTAACAAAATTCAGAGCATTTCTCTTTAATGTATCGGTAAACATCGCCCTGCATATTCTTTTTTCAAGTATATCATCTTCATCCCAGTAAGAATTAAGAGATGAGCCCCAAAATATTACTCCTGCTTTCGGAATTCTAACCCACGTTTCTGCAAAGCATTCAGTTGATAAATGATATGAACCGGTTATGCAGGCGAAAGAATAAACAAACGGAAATATTGTATTGTTAAGAGCATTTACATTTGATTGACTGAAAGGCGGTCCGTCTGCCCAGGATGTGGTTGAACCGTGTCCCGAGTATATTGCAAAAATTTTATTCGAATCCAGTGACTGCGATACCTGCTGTGTTGTTGCTCCTTTGTTATAATATAACTTGGTATTAACAGTGAAATTATTCGGAATAAAAAAGGAATCAATAACAAAATTATGAGTACCTTCAGTGATAGAATAATTATCGTTTGAAGCCATAAATACGTTTTTCTTCCAGAGATTGTTAATATTGCTTTCCATATATATCGTTTTATTGATTATATTGGAAAGTTGCGTCAGGTTCAGCACAGGAAATCTCCCGAGAAATGCATCAACCCATAAATCATTTCCTTCGAGCAATGCGTAATTCCAGTCAGTCGGTGGACTTCCCGTTCCGCCTCCAATCCAGTGCGGAATGTCGGGTGTATCTCCGACAAGCAATATAAATTCAGGTCTTGTACTGATATTGTTGTATAATGTCTGAATATAACTCTTTATTGCAGTGTTTGTTGTTCCCGTTACTGTAGTATTTACAACAGTAACATTATAACCAAGTCCCTGTTTGTGAGTTACAAGCGGTGCCAGTCCGCTTTCAAGTGCCGGAGTAGTAATGATTAAATAATTGTTCGTGCCCTTTGTGTTCTGCATTTCATAATTTACAAATGCACTGCTGAAAAATTCATTCATCGCCTGTCCCGGGGAAAAATTGAGAACGGGTGCATTGTTCAACTCAATCCTGAAACTTCCTTTTGACGTCGTGTATAATTCGTTTGTTGACGGATTATATGCATAAGGAAATATTGTTACCATAACACCTTTTGCTCCGCCTATTATAAACGGTTCGGATACAACCGCAAAAGGCTCGTTTATACTGCCTTTTGTCTTGTAATAATTTTCGTTAATAACAAACGGGTTAATTTTATTCGGAACTTTTTCCCGCGGAGGTTGAACAGGATAAATGCTGCTTTTTAATACCGTCAGACTTCTGTCCTGATTCAATACTTTTACAACCGGAGTATTTTCATTTTTCCCTGTCATCAGGAAAAAAGATATCTGCGGAAGCATCGGCTGACCGACGGTCGAGGTAATTCCGTATTCGGGAATTTCTATTTTTGTGTAAATATTATTTTCAACTGTTACACTTGTTGTCTTTGATTCAGGAATACTGAAGTCAATGATGTAACTGTTGCCGTCTTTATTTATTTTAACGCCCTGCGGAGGAATTCCCGCAAATGCCACGGACGTAAAAAGTACGACAACCAAAACAATAAAAATTGTCTTTGAAAAAGATTTCATAAATTTATAATTATTTGATAAAGAAAATTAATTGACGTGATATAAAAAATTCAGAAAACATATTTAAATTCAGACTTAATTTTAATCATTTTAATATTGATTTACTATGAAATTATTTAGCTATATCAAGAGGAAGAATTTAATACCCCGGGCAAGCCGGGATAAAACATTTCTTAGATCTCGCAGAGACCACGAAGAATTAAAATTTAAATATTTAAGTGTGTTTTAGTGTTAATTTTTTTGATTTTAATGTAAAAAATCAGCAGAGAATCAAAAACCGTAAGGGATATATATTTATAATATTTAAGTGTTTTTTTGTTAATTTTTCTAAACTTAGTATTAATCCTTTAATTCGCAAATTCTGCTCAAACCGGCAAAGAAATTTTATAAATGATTTAAATTCCGAGAGTCCCCTCGTTCGATAGGGCGAACTCGGGAGACTCTCCGGAACGGACAAATAGTTTGTTTCAGGCTTGGCATGGTTATGAAATTAGTAATCTTTTTTACCGTTCAATGCAGTTTTTGATTCCGTGAGTTCCGTGGTTTGATTGTGTAATGGTTATCTGACGTCTTCTTCATCCAATGAACAAGGAGCCTGTGTGAAAATAGATTGTCAAGCAGTAAAAAACCGCAAAAACCTTCCCAAGCTGGAGCTTGGGAAGGA
>CAYWMV010000046.1:0-8517 GCA_964459055.1 uncultured Ignavibacteriaceae bacterium
TATTGCGGTTAATGGTTTTTCGATTCTGTCTTTTGCAAGCCTGTAAAATAATTTGTCCGTTTCACCGTCTTTTTCTTTTATGAAATCCTGTCTTACCCTGTTATAATATTCAACTGCCTTGCTTCTGTTTCCGGTCATTTCGCAGCTTACGCCTAATGTAAAAAGCGAGATATTGTATTTGTCTTTCTCACCGGTAAGTGTAACAAATTCTTCAAGGCATTTTATGGCATTTGGAAAATCGTTTAAACTGAAGTATGCATTACCCATCAGCGACAGAGTCGTTTTTCTCATGTATTTGGTCATATCATAAGAATTCTGATTAAGGGCTTTTTGAAAATATTCAATCGCATTGGTTGTAAATCCGCCCTGAATTAAAATTACTCCGTACAGTGCGTTGAAAAACGGACTGTTGGGATATTGCTCGATTAATCCCTGAGCATATTGTCTTGCTTCCATATTAAACAAATCACGTTCCCTTATTGAAAATATCGTCAAATATGCTTTCGCTTCAATTTTTGTAAGTTTCCCGTTATTCATTGCCTTTCTCAGATATTCTCTGCCGTCAGAAATACTGCCGGTAAAACCTATAATTTCGAGCAGCCATCTGAATTTTTCGGGAACATATCCTATTGCAATTTTGAACAAACCCAGTCCCATATAAGCATCATAATATCCCGGGTCGAGTTCAACAACTTTTATTAAGGTTTTATAACCGTCGTTCCCGTTTGATGCGGCACGAATGAGATTCTTATTTAAAACAAGCATAAGCAATGAACGGTAACTGTATGTCTGCCCTTTTATATAAAGTGCTTCTGCATTTTTCTCGTTTTTGTCCAGTTCAAGTTCGCACATATCGAGAATTTTGTCTGATTTATCAAGAAATTCATCGTATTTCTCGTCTGCCTGCGTAACGACCGATTCGTAAAATGACAGCAATGCTTCATAGAAATATCCTTTGATGTCGGATGGATATTTATTCTGAACGTCTTTAAATATCTGCCTTGCGGCGGGAAAATTCACGTTATATAAATTATTCAGACCTTCCATAATCATAAGGTCTGAATCGGTTATTTTATCGTCTGCCCTGTTAGTGTTGATTAAAATTATAGAAAAAATAAATACCAGTAATATCCTTATTTTCAGTATCATATTGTTATTAAATAAATTCTTATTCCTGCAATTTAAAACAAATTTAGGAAATTATAAATTCATCAAATTATATTTATTTATTTAAATTTTCCGGCACACTGCAGGGGAAAGCATTGTAATACGTTAACTAAAAACAGCACGAAATAAATTATTTTTTGCAGGACGGATTAACTTTTTTTTCAATATACGCTTTTATATTTTATTTGATTAAAATAACTAAAATTATACATTATGTCTAAAGTCGTATTCGAAATTAAATATGCGGTAAAACAGGAGAAAATCGATGAATATTTTTCTCTGATTTCAAGTTTAAAAGACCTGATAGTGCAGCTTAACATTCAGTATTTTGTACTTAGAAATAAAAAATCCGATAATGTTTTTTTTGAATTGATGATATTTGAAAACGAAGAGCAGTTTGATAATTTTGAGGATAATCAGTCAGAGGAAATAAAAAATATTATGAACCGGTTGTATGATGAGTTTATTGAGAACGGCAGCATAGTTTACTCCACTAGACATGAAATATAAATACTCCCGGTAAATTGGCGGAGAGAAATTCACTCATACCGAAAATATTCAGGTTAAAAGGGAAGTATGATTTTAAAACCGATAACCTGACTAAATTATTAATCGCAATATTAACGGTTGTTATCCTTAGTATGCTGCTGCCGAGTTATCAGAATATGGATATTGATTTTGAACTGGGTACGGTATGGAATAAGGAAGACCTCATCGCTCCTTTCTCTTTTCCTGTATATAAAGATGATAAGGAATACGAAACCGAGAAGTCGGATGTTATAAGAAATATAAACCCTATATTTCTTGAAGTAAATAATTCGGAAGTATTTATTTCTCAGTTCGATACTCTGAGAAGATATCTCGAGAAAATAATGTCTGAAAGTTCACAGCTTGAAAAAAAACAGGTTCAGGTTGATTTTAGCCCCGTGGTTAAATATATTTCTGAAACTTATCAGTTTGATGTTACTGCTGAACAACTGTTTTCAATGCTGCGAATATCGGGTAAAAGCAATGAAGAATTCTCCGATTATACTCTTAGCGAGTTTTTAAGTACGGTCAAAAAAAATCTTTCTGAAGTAAGTCAGATGAAAATAATTAACACGGGTAAAAGTGAAATTACATCGCGAAAGATTTCTGTCAAAAAGGAATCGGAAAAAATTCAAATACTCGAAAATAAAGAAAACATTTTAGATAAAAACGAAGCAGTTAATTATTTTACAGGTTTGATATACCCTGCATTGCGGGACACGAATCTCAAAATGTTCGTTTCGGCTGCAGCATACAGGTACATACCGGAAAATCTGATATTCGATAAATCGCTTACAGACCTTGAAATACAGAGCAGGATTGACCAGATTCCCAAAACAATCGGTATTGTGCAGGAAAATGAAAGAATCATAAGCAAGCACGACCCCATCAGCAGAGTCACTAAACTCAAACTTGAATCATACAAGAAAATCAGAATGGAGAGGCTCGGTGTACAGGATTTTGTTAAGCAATACATCGGGCGGATATTAACTGTAGTTATTTTAATTTCGATACTGGCAATATTTTATTATTTAATCCGGAACAGAATATTTAACGATAATTACAAACTTATACTTATTTCGTCCTTAATTATCATCGAGGCTGTATTTTCATATTTGAGTATGCAGTTGAAAATAGATTATCCTCTGGAATTGCTGGTTTTTGTTTCCGTTTCATCAATTTTACTGACAATTCTTTTCGATTCACGGCTCGCTTTTTTTACTGTCGTAATTATAGTCTTTCTTACATCTTCTATCAGAGGAGGAGATTATTCAGGTGCGTTTATCGCATTCTGCGG
Organism: uncultured Ignavibacteriaceae bacterium; assembly: GCA_964459055.1. GTDB lineage: Bacteria > Bacteroidota > Ignavibacteria > Tepidaquicellales > Tepidaquicellaceae > Tepidaquicella. The sequence goes on from CAYWMV010000046.1 coordinate 2,993, forward strand.
CTCCGTGCTTGCAATTTTCAGTGTGAGAGATATTAAAAACCGGTCTCTGATATTCCGTTCTGCTTATTTCATTTTTGCGGGATACGCAATCGCAATTTTTGCAATTGGATTCGATAAAATAGATTACACGAAGAACATTTTGTCAAATTTAGTTTTTGGCGCTTTAAATGCTGTAATGTCACCTATAGTTGCTTACGGTTTGCTTATATTTTATGAAAAGACTTTTAGGATAACAACTGACCTTACACTATTTGAACTTGCAGATTTCAATCATCCGCTGCTGAAAAAATTGTCAACATTATCTCCCGGAACGTTTCACCACAGCGTAGTAATGGGAAATATGGCGGAAGCGGCTGCCGAGTCAATAGGAGCAAACAGAATACTTGCCCGCGTGGGATGCTATTATCACGATATCGGTAAAACGCTTAAACCCGAATATTTTGTTGAAAACCAGCTGGACAGGAAAAGCAAGCATGAAAATCTGAATCCCAACATTAGCGCCAAGGTTATCATTTCTCACGTTAAGGAAGGTATTGAACTCGCAAAAGAACATAAATTGCCGAAGGAAGTAATTGATTTTATTCCTATGCATCACGGAACGACTCTCGTTTCATATTTTTATCATAAGGCTAAATCAATTGTGGACGAGGAGAAAGAAAACATTTCGGATTATATTTACCGTTATCCCGGACCTAAACCGCAGACAAAAGAAACGGGTATTGCAATGCTTGCGGATACGATTGAAGCATCAACAAGGGCAATGGAAGACCCGACTCTGAATAAACTTGAAGATAAGATTGATGAAGTTATCAAAATGAGATTTACGGAAGGGGAACTCGACGAATGCGACCTGACATTAAAGGATTTGACAAAAATTAAAATTGCATTTCTGAAAATACTCGTGGGGATTCATCACCAGCGTATAAAATATCCCGAAAAAGAGGAGAAAGAAAAACCCAAAAGCCTTTTTGACAAAGAATAAATGGATGACCTCGACTCCAAATTGAATATGTATAATGTTTTTTTAAAAACAGAAAAAAATTTATCGGACAATTCAATAGTTTCTTATAATTCCGATATTATTAAATTTTTCAATTATCTCAGAGAAAAGTCATCAGTAAGGAGTGTTGAGGAAGTTTCGGTTGACATAATTCAAAAGTTTATTGGATTTCTTAAGAAATCCGTGAATAAAGATGAGGAGTTTTTCTCTGAAAAATCCGTTAACAGATATATTTCATCATTAAGGTCGTTCTTCAAATTTCTTGAATCGGAAAAACACATTGAAGCCAATCCTGTTGAGAATATAGATTCGTTGAGATTATCAAGAACTTTGCCGGAATGCCTTACATACGGGGAGATTGATATGCTGCTGTCTAAACCGGATACAAATAATAAACTTGAACTCAGGGATAAAGCGTTAATGGAACTTATGTACGCTGCGGGTTTGCGGGTGAGTGAAGTTCTTAATCTTGAAGTGTCGAATGTCTATTTTAACGAAGGATATATAAGAATATTCGGTAAAGGCTCAAAAGAAAGAATTGTTCCCGTGAATGAAACTGCATTGAGATGGCTGAATGAATATATTAATAATTGCAGGAATATTGTTAAGAAGGATAAATCGGGAGGCATTCTGTTTTTGAACCACAGGGGAGGAAAGATGTCAAGAATGGCAGTATGGGATATAATAAAAAAATATACTTTGAGAGCAGGCATAGATAAACAGGTACATCCGCATACTCTGCGCCATTCATTTGCAACGCATTTGCTGGAAGGAGGTGCGGACATACGTATAATTCAGGAATTGCTTGGTCATTCGGATATTTCAACAACGCAAATATATACTCACGTTGAGAAAGAGTATTTGATTGAGGTGCACAAAACATTTCATCCGAGGGCATAAAATTGTATTCAGTTGAGTTTAAAAATATTACAAAGCGTTTCGGAAAACTGACCGCGAATGATGATATATCTTTTTCGGTAAAAAATAATTCCGTGCACTGCATTCTGGGAGAAAACGGGGCAGGGAAGTCAACTCTTATGAAAATTCTTTTCGGTGTGTATAAACAGAATTCGGGTGAGATATTTATCAAAGGAAAGAAAATCAGTTTCAGTTCTCCGCTTGATGCAATTGATTCTGGGGTAGGGATGCTTTATCAGCATTTTATGCTGATTGATGATTTTACCGTAATGGAAAATGTAATACTCGGAAAGGAACTGACGGCAGGTCTGAGAATTGATTATCAGGAAATCAGGAAAGTGCTTCTTAAAATAATCGGTAAGTATAATCTCAATATTGAACTCGACAGGAAAGTATCGGATTTAAGCATCAGCGAGCAGCAAAAAGTTGAACTGCTTAAAATACTTTACAGAGATTCCGAAATTATTATTTTTGATGAACCGACGGCAGTGTTGTCTCCCGTTGAAGTTTTCGATTTTTTTAATATCGTCAGAAATTTTATTAAAGACGGCAGGACTGTTTTATTGATTACTCACAAACTTGCCGAAGTAAAGGAAATTGCTGAAAAAGTTACGGTTTTAAGGAAGGGAAAAAATGTATATGAAACAGTCAGGGATAATCTCGATATAGGGGAATTAAGCAGACAGATAATCGGTGATATTTCATCAAAGGAAAAAATCCGGGAGGAAGAGATTGCTTATGTTTCAGGAAAAGAAATAGAACCTGTCAGTGTGGTTAAACTTGACAGAATATCCTACTCTGAAAAAGGGAAGAAAATTTTAAATAATTTTACTCTCAGTGTTAACGAAGGTGAAATTGTCGGAATCTGCGGGGTTGAAGGCAACGGACAAAACGAAATAACTGATATTCTTTCGGGCATAATAAAAAATTATAAAGGAAAATATGAGAAGAATACGGATGATATATCAGTTGTTCCCGACGACAGGATGAAAAAAGGGATGATAAAAGAATTTTCTGTCGGAGAGAATATATTGCTGAGAAAAAAAGGCGAGACTAAAATTACACATAAGAGAGCCTTTTACAGGGAGAATGAAATTAAGAAAATGTATGACATAATGATTCCTTTTCCGGGGTGTCCTATGGAGAAACTCTCCGGTGGCAATCAGCAGAAGGCGATTGTGGCACGGGAAATACTGCTTGATAATAAGTTCATTATATTTTCTCATCCGACAAGAGGCGTTGACATAAAAGCGTCGTCGTTTATATACAGTAAGATTGCTGAGGAGAAAAACAAAGGAAATGCCATTTTACTCATATCCTCGGACGTTGAAGAACTGATTTTTCTCTCCGACAGGATTGTTATTTTATTCAAGGGTAGAATTTTAAAGGAATATCCGAAAGAGGAAATCAGCAAATCGCTTGAAGCGGGTAAAATGAAATTTCTCGAAGAGGTCGGAAAATATATGATAGGAATTACCGGATGAAAAGAAAACTGATAAAAAATATGACCTCGGTTTTTCTGTCGGTTTTTGTAACACTTTTTATTACGGCGATGCTATTAATTCTGGTGGGAAGAAATCCCGTTGAAGTATTTTATATGATGTTTAATGATGTATTTGCAAGCGGATACGGACTCGGTCAGGCGCTATTCAAAGCAACTCCTTTGATTTTCTGCAGTACCGGACTGGCAATATGCTTTCACGCTTCGCTTTTTAATATAGGAGCGGAAGGTCAGTTAAACGCTGGTACTTTTGCAATTGCAGTGTCTGCCGTTACATTTTCTTTTCTTCCTGCTTGGCTGCTTCTTCCGGTGAGTCTGGCGGCGGGTTTTGTAGTAAGCGGAATTTTCGGACTGATTCCCGCATACATAAAAATTAAAAAAGGCGTCAGCGAAGTGATTACGACTATTATGCTGAATTTTATTATTATGGCAACGATAAATTATCTGCTGATAAATTTTTTTGCTGTGAAAGCGACTGTAAGAACAGAAAAAATTTCCGGGTCACTGATGCTTCCCAAATTTTCAGATTATTCTGATTACTTTCAGGGCTCGTCTCTGAATCTTAGTTTTGTTGTAGCGATACTGTTTGCAATACTCGTATTTTATATTATTTACAAAACTAAGTTTGGTTATCAGATACGCTCTGCCGGATTTAATCCCGTTGCCTCGAAATATCTCGGCATTAATATAAATAAAACCACAGTTCTCGCATTCGTCATTGGTTCCGGAATTACTTCTCTTGTCGGGTTAAATTATGTAATGGGGTATAAGGGATATTACGAGTACGGATTTTCGAGCAATGTCGGCTTCACTGCAATTGCCGTTGCGCTTCTTGCAAAAAATAATCCTCTGGGAATAATTTTTTCGGCTCTGCTTTTCGGGATTCTGGATTACGGCGGGCTTGCGGTTAATACTATAGTTCCGAAAGAGATTATGTTTGTCGTTCAGGCAATAGTTATACTTTCAATAATATCAATAGATAAAATTGTTGAATCATTTTTTGAAAATAAAATGCTGAAAATTGGAAATAGTCACGGGAATACTTAACATAGCATTTCTGGCACAGGTGTTGAGGCTCTTTACGCCGTATTATCTCGGTGCGAGTGCGGCTAATTTTTCCGAGCGCTCGGGAGTTGTCAATATTGCAATCGAGGGCTTTATGATTATTTCTGCAGTGTCTTTCGCACTGATTACGCTGAGTACGGGAAATGTCTTCTTTGCTTTTTTTGCTGCGATTGTAATAAACATTCTGTTTGCATTGCTTTTTGCTGCGTTTACGGTGCGTCTTAAAGTTAATATGATTGTAACAGGTGTCGGATTTAATCTTCTGATGGCAGGACTTGCAAAATTCCTGCTCGTTCTGATTTATCAGAGTTCCAGTAATACTCCCCGTTATGAGAGCCTTCCGACAATTCCCGGTGTGAATGCGATTCCCGTAATCGGAGAAGTGCTCGGAGATTACATTATCATTTTCACATTTCTGCTTGTTATTATATCGAATTTTATTTTATTTAAATCTAAATTTGGCTTGCGTTTGCGCTCCGCAGGCGAAAATCCCGAAGCGGGCGAATCGCTCGGAATCAGAATAAGGAATTACAGATTGTACGGTACGCTCATTTGCGGGTTCCTTTCGGCGCTGGGCGGTATCTGGCTGGCATCGACGCAAAATACATTCAGCGATGGAATGATTGCAGGAAGGGGATATATTGCTCTTGCGGCAATGATAATAGGGAAATGGAAACCCGTTAACATTTTCTTTGCCTGCCTTATGTTTGCTTTTTTTGAAGCGCTTGAATTCGTCTTGCAGATTTCTGGCACGTTCATTCCTTCGCAGTTCATACAGGCATTGCCGTACATCATCACGATACTCGTCTTAATCGGAATTATCGGAAAAACAAAGCCCCCCGCCGCAGACGGTATCCCGTATTAATTAATTTAATTAATTAAATGTTACACGTCTCGCCGCTGCACAGCTGAAAAAGGCAACGTAGTTGCCAAACCTTTGTAGAAAAAAACGTTATGAACGAATAGCAGCGTAGCTGCGGAACCTAAATATATTTCATTGTGTATGAAAGGCAACGTAGTTGCCAAACCTTTGTAGGAAAA
>CAYWMV010000046.1:8617-14838 GCA_964459055.1 uncultured Ignavibacteriaceae bacterium
TTGTAATCTGCACGTTTTATCGTGAATTCTCCGGTTTTATTGAAATAATGAGATGTGTGTCCGTCGGATGTTATGCGGAAGTTTTCCTTGCTTCTGACTTTAATTATAATGTTTCCGTCGTCGGGAACGACTATTGGTCTGAAGTTCAGTGTGTGCGGACAGATAGGTGTAATTAATAATACTTTGCTGTACGGACTGATAATAGGTCCCCCTGCCGAAAGCGAGTATCCCGTCGAACCGGTTGGTGATGAAATCAATACACCGTCCCCGAGAAAATTCACAACGTATTCATTCCTGTATATTATCTCAAGTTCTATCACCCTTATTGAGTTGCTTTTGTCAATCACTATCTCGTTAATAGCATTAAGAACTTTACTGTTTTCGGATTTCGCCTGAATTACGCATAAATCTATGACTTTAAAATTTCCTTCCTCAATATCCGATATGAAATTTTCAATTTCGTCGGGTGAAACTTCTGCCATGAATCCAAGTGCTCCGAGATTAACGCCGAGTACGGGAATCTGTCTTTTCCCGAGCAGGCGAATTGTGTTCAGGAATGTCCCGTCACCTCCGAGAGAAATCAGAATGTTGATGTTTGAAACCAGATTTCTGAATGGTTTTGTGTTGACGGGTTTCTTGCCCTTTGAGATTAATTCCGAAAGATTTGAATCAACTGAAAAGTAAATTTTCCTTTTGTGAAAAAAACTTATTAAGGAATTTAATACGGATTTAAGATTTGTTTTGTTTTTATTTCCTGTTATTCCGTATATCATTTCTTTTCTTCCGTATTTTCTTTGGCTTCGGGTTCCTGCGGTTTTTCTTTCTCGGCAGCGAAGTTAAGTCTTAAATTTGTAAGTGCTTCCTGAAGAAATCTGTTCTCGTCTTCGGTCAGATTGCCTTTTGTTTTTGCTTCAAGCATTTCAATGATGTCTATTGACATAGCGGCGGCATCAAGGTCTTTTTCGGTTTTGTTTGTTACGGGATTTGCGATTTTGCCGAGATGTATCATCGTCTGCATCTGAAATGAATAGAGAATCGAGTAAAACAGTCCGGTTGCTTTTTCTTTGTCCATGTTATGTAGATTTAATTTTATTAATTTTAAATATAATAAAAGGGATTGAAATAATGAATAAAAAAACCGATAAAACTTCCCAGTCTCCGAAATTCCATTCGAATATTCCCGATATGCTGAAAGCAGTGAAAGCGAGTATTGAACCGAATATCATTTTTTTTAATTTCTCATCCTGCTCTTTCCTGTAGAAAATAATTTGTTTGATGAAAATTAACAGCATAAATCCGAAGTATCCTGTGAAACCGAATATACCGGTCGTTGTAAGTATCATAACGTAATTATTGTGCAAATGGGAACCTTCGGCGGTGAATTCCGGCTTGCGGTACATCTTATATACATCGGTAAATTCATTGTCACCTACGCCTGTCCAGATGTGGTCACTGAACATCTTCAATCCCGTTTCCCACATTATTAATCTGGGTTTGTTGGTCTCGTGTTCGGGATTAAACGAAGATGTAAGCCTGTTTTTTATCTGCTGGGGAGAGAAAATAAATAATAACGGTATGATTATTATCGTTGCAATCAGCGTTATCCTGCTCATGAATAAACCGGTAATTATTAAACAAAGAATAACCGACAGAATTACGTTCCTCGAGAACGTAAATATCAGCGAAGTTAATATTGGAAACAATAAAACCGGCAACAGAATTTTTTTATTTCCGAAATCCTTCTTTCTGATAAAAAGCAGCGGAATAAGAAATACGAATAACAGCATCTTTACTTCACCTGTTGTAATCGGATGCGAAAAGTAACCGAGTCTCGTGTCTATTATGTTGATTTGAAATCCTGCATTTATGTATTCAATGATAAATCTGACAGATTCATATGTGGATATAAGAGAAAACACAATAAGAACTGCCGTAATAATGTTTTCAAGTTTTTTAATTTCGTTTATTATATCAACCGAAGCGATGAAAATCAAAAGCAGAAGTAGTCTTTTTGAACCGGCTATTGCTCCTTCAGGTATTACGGCAAAGATTCTGGATAATATTTCAAAAATTATATATAAAAGTAAGAAAATATAAATAAATCTTAGTTCCGGCAGGGATTCGTTTTTTAATGGATTTCTTTTGGACATTAAAAAATCAACAATCCACAATCCGCCCCATATTCCGAATGAAACTGATGCCGCGGCTATCGAAAAACTTACTGCCGATAAATGAACTGTAAAAAAAATAATGATAACATTCTCAATAAACGGTTTATATTTACCGTATTCCAATAATTTATCTTTTATTATTTAAAAACTGTAAATCATATAATTTCCTGTAAACGCTGTTTTCTTCTTTAACTAGTTCACTGTGCTTACCCATCTGAACAATTCTTCCCTCGCTCAGCACAATTATTTTATCTGCATTCAGAACAGTTGAAAGCCGGTGTGCAATTACAAGCGAAGTTCTGTTTGTCATTAATTTTTCGAGTGCGTCCTGAACAAGTATTTCGGATTCGGAATCAAGAGAAGATGTTGCTTCGTCGAGAATTAATATTTGCGGATTTCGTATCAGAGCCCGTGCAATTGACAGTCGCTGTTTCTGTCCGCCCGACAGCCTCAATCCTCTTTCTCCGATTACTGTGTCGAATCCTTTCTCTGTTTCCATTATGAAATCATAAGCATTGGCATATTTGGTTATTTCAATCAGTTTTTCATCGCTTATGCCGTCCTTGCCGAATATAATATTATTTCTTATCGTGTCGTTAAATAATATTGTTTCCTGCGGTACAATTCCGATGAGGTTTCTCAGTGATTCTATTTTGATTTTCTTTATGTTTATTCCGTCTATCAGTATTTCTCCGGATGTAACATCGTAAAATCTTGCAATTAAATCCGCAAGTGTGGATTTGCCGACTCCTGATGCACCTACAATGGCAACTACCTCTGATTTATTAATTTCAAAGTTAATGTCCTGTAACACGGCTTTTTCTGGAGAATAATAGAACCCTGCGTTTTCGATTTTAATTATTTCCCTGAAATCTTTCAGTTCAACAGGATTGTCGGAAATTTTTATCTCCTCCGGGTAATCGAGTATTTCAAATATTCTGTTGCCCGATGCAATGGATTCCTGAATTCTGTTATTTACCGTGCTGAGATTTTTTATTGGCGTCATTAACTGAAACAGTATGAAAAGAAATCCGAGGAATTCTTCGGGCTGCAAATTCTGATTTACGAGTATCTGAGTTCCGCCGAACCAGATTATAAATACACCGGCGATAATTGATAATACTTCGGTAATAGGAGAAGTCAATTCATTGGTCTTGACTGTTTTTATCGTAAGTCTGTAATGTGCATCAGATTCCTTGCCGAATATGTTGTTTCTGTATCTTTCTGCACGGAAGGCGCGGATAATTTTTGCACCGTAAATTGTTTCCGTAATAATCGAGATAATATCGGACATTTTTTCCTGCACGCGCTGGCTTCTTCTGCGCAGTGATGAACCGATTTTTACTATTGCAAATATCGTAACGGGAAAAACAACTATTGACATAAGTGTCAGTTGCAGACTGATGGATATTGCAAGTATTAAAAAAATTAAAATAAGTAACGGGTCTTTTGTCAGATTGAAAAATGCCGCGGATATCCCTGACTGAACCGTATTCAGGTCGCTGGTCATTCTCGATATAAGATTTCCCGTTCTCTCGGATGTGAAGTACCTCAGTGACAGTTTGTTTATTTTTTCATAAAGCGATATCCTTAAATCCCGCATCAGTCCTTTTTCGGAATACTGCATATAAAGGGACTGGTAAAATCCGGTAATGTTCTTTAAAATGAATGATGCAAGTATAAGTACACAAACTTTATATAATGCGGATAATTTTCCTCCGGAAAATATATAAGACTCGAAAGCATACTGCAATCTGGAATAAAGTCCGGTTATATCTGTTTGTACGGAAACTGTGCTCTCACCTCCGAAAAATAATGTTTTCAGCAAAGGAATTGTCAGGTAAATTGACAGGGCGCTGAATATCGAAAAGAATATTGATAAAACAACTGATGTAAACAAATATGATTTATATTTTTTCAGATACGATAAGATTCTGAAATATGTTTTCATTTGGATTTCTTATTATCGTTTTGCATTTCCCACATTTTCATATATGTTAATGTATTTGTAATTGCATCGAACATTGCTACCATGAATCCCTGCGGACCGTCCCTGAAACCGGATTTAAATAGGTAATGCTTAACGAAAGATATTAAAGGTCTGAACAGCAAATCTCTGAGTTTTACTTTTTTGATTCCCGATTTTTCGATTGCCTGCAAAGAAGAATATGTATTAACCCTTGCCGCAAAGTCCGATATTGAAGTAACCGTATAATGCAGTATGTCGTTTTTCAGAAATCCCGTTTCTCCTTTTATTTCAAATCCTTCGTGCACAAGTTTCGGTCTGATGAAAGCGAATTCCTTTTTAAATAACCTTGTCTGATAACCGGGATACCATCCGCTGTGTTTAATCCATCTGTTAAGAAAATAACTCTTTCTCGGAATACGGTAACCCTTAATATTATTGCCGTCTGAATTAATCACGGATAAAATTTCATTTTTTAGTTCTTCCGTTACTCTTTCATCTGCATCCAGCGAGAGGATCCATTCGCCGGAAGCAAGTTCCATAGCATACTTTCTTTGTTCCGAATATCCCTCCCATTTTTTTGTGAATATTTTCCCGGTATATGATTTTGCTATATCAACGGTTTTGTCTTTGCTTTCGGAATCCACTACAATAATTTCGTCTGACCATTTAACGCTTTCGAGGCATTCTTTTATCTGGTCTTCTTCGTCTTTGCAAATGATAATTACTGAAAGCAATGTTTATTTTTATTTATTAAAACACTAATTTACAAAATGAATATTTAACTTGTAATTGAAAAAATAATATTTAGTCGTTACTTTTGAATAAACAAATAATTACTTATGGCAATTAATATAAATAAATTCACGCTTAAATCACAGGAAGCAGTTCAGGAAACACAGGCAATTGCATCCGAATATTCGAATCAGGTTATGGAACCCGAGCATCTGTTTGCGGGATTGCTCAGGGACAGGGAAGGACTTGTATCTTCAATCCTGACAAAACTTGATGCCGCTAAAGAGGAACTTGAAAAAGAAACCTATAATATAATTAAAAGTTTTCCTCGTGTCAGCGGTGCGTCTGATATATCGGTATCGAAAAATCTGAATGATGTGCTTGAGAATTCCCAGAAGGAAGCCGCTCAGATGAAGGATGATTACGTATCGGTTGAACATATTTTAATATCAATATCTAATACGGGAAAATCGAAAATCAGGGAATTACTGAAGAAAAAAGGCGTAACGAAGGACAGGATTCTGCTCGTTCTGAAAGAAGTAAGAGGTTCAGGGAGAGTTACCGGACAAAATCCTGAAGATACTTTTAATTCATTGCAAAGATACGGAAGAAATCTCAACGAACTGGCTTCGAGAGGAAAACTTGACCCGGTTATCGGCAGGGAAGAAGAAATCAGAAGGGTGTTGCAGGTGTTATCGAGAAGGACGAAAAACAATCCGGTTTTAATCGGTGAGCCGGGAGTAGGTAAAACTGCAATTGCAGAAGGAATCGCTATAAGAATCATTCAGGGCGACATTCCCGAAAATCTTAGAGACAGGTTAATAATTGCGCTCGATATGGGAGCATTAATCGCTGGTGCACAATACAGAGGGCAATTCGAGGAGAGATTGAAATCCGTTCTGAAAGAAGTTCAGGATTCGGAAGGTAAAATAATATTATTTATAGACGAACTTCATACCGTAATCGGTGCAGGTGCAACTACGGGTTCTATGGACGCATCGAATTTACTTAAACCTGCACTTGCACGGGGGGATTTACGCTGTATAGGAGCGACAACACTTGACGAATACAGAAAATACATAGAAAAAGACCCCGCTCTTGAAAGGAGATTCCAGCCGGTTTTAATACTCGAGCCGGATGTGGAAGATACAATTTCTATTTTACGCGGTTTGAAAGACAAATATGAAATTCATCACGGAGTAAGAATTACAGATTCCGCAATAGTGGCAGCAGCACAGTTATCCGACAGGTATATTGCTGACAGATTTTTGCCCGATAAGGCAATTGACTTAATTGACGAAGCCGCCTCAAAATTGCGCATAGAAATAGATTCTCTGCCGGAAGAACTC
>CAYWMV010000047.1:0-14791 GCA_964459055.1 uncultured Ignavibacteriaceae bacterium
AATTTGCTATGATAAAAGAATCAGATACAGTTGTTGACCTTGGTTCGGGTGCGGGTAATGATGTTTTCGTCGCAAGGGCAATTACGGGAAATGAAGGAAAAGTAATCGGAATAGATTTTACCCGGGATATGATTGACAAAGCAAATAACAACAGGGAAAAACTCGGTTATGAAAACGTAGAATTCATACTTGGTGACATAGAGTCTCTTCCTTTGCAAATTAATACTGCAGATGTAGTTGTAAGCAACTGTGTATTGAATCTGGTTCCGGACAAAGAAAAAGCATTTTCGGAAATTTACAGGATACTGAAACCCGGCGGACATTTTTCAATTTCCGATATTGTAACTACCGTAACTGTTCCTGATTCGGTTATGAAAGTTGCCGCACTTTATACGGGATGCGTGGCAGGAGCAATAACAAAAGATGCATACATAAATATTGTTGAGAAAACCGGATTTAACAACATTAAAATTCAGAAAGAAAGAGTTGTAGATATTCCGAATTATATATACCTGAAATATATTTCCAAAGAAGAGTTAACAGGAATTAAGAAACAGGGATTTAAAGTATTAAGCATAAATATCTACGCTGAAAAATAAATTTAATTAACATTATCATTTTTTTATAAAAATTAATTAAGAAAATATGTCAGAGCCGAAAAAGAAAGTACTTTTTGTTTGTGTCCACAATTCCGCGAGGAGTCAGATGGCAGAGGCATTTCTCAATTATTTAGGCGAAAATGATTTCATTGCCGAAAGCGCCGGGCTTGAGCCCGGAAAACTGAATCTTCACGTAGTAACGGTGTTAAAGGAAATCGGAATAGACATTTCAGGAAAAGAGACAAATGATGTTTTTAATTTTTACAGAGAAGGCAGAATTTACGACTACGTAATAACGGTATGCGACGAAACAGCGGGGGAGAGATGCCCGTTATTTCCCGGAATAAGCGAAAGGCTTCACTGGTCCTTTGAAGACCCGTCTGCTTTAAAGGGAACGGATGAAGAAATATTATTGCGTGTCAGAATTATCAGGGATAAAATAAAAAATCAAATAATTGAATTCATAAAATTAAATAAATAATCTTATGCTGACAATCAGAGTATTAGGCACAGGATGTCCGAGATGTGAAGAATTGTATAAAATGTGTCTGAATATTCTTGCTGAGAAAAATATTGATGCAGATTTACAGAAAATAACGGATTTAAATTCAATATCCGATTATGGAGTATTTCACACACCTGCATTGGTAATCAACGGTAATGTTATGGTAAGCGGAAAACTTCCCACTAAATCAACCCTTACAAACTGGATTCGAATGAATGCCGGAACTTTATAGAATTCAGTCATAGATGATTTTTTAATGAATATTATCGCTAATAATAATTATAACAAATATGAATAAGGAGAATAAAAATCCGAAAGAGGAATGGCACTGGCTTACAGGAGGAATACTCGTGTCGCTTTTATCTGTCGCTACCTATTTAATTTTTGAGTGGCTGCAGTACAGAAATTATCCGTTTGGAGTAACATCGGGTTTTGGGTACATATCAGCCCGGTTTTCAAGACTGTTCTCGGGTTTATCTGAAAATTCTTATTTTATGGAACTTCTCGGAAAACCGTCAGGGACAGTGGAATTTTTCATTCTTGTTGGTTTAATCATCGGCGGATTTTTGGCTTCAAAATTGTCAAGAACCTATTCACCTGAAAACATACCTGCAGTCTGGATAAAATATAAAGGTGAGAGTATTGCAAAAAGATATATATTTGTAATAACCGGTAGTGTATTATTGGGATACGGAGCCGGACTGGCAAACGGTTGTACAACCGGTAACATCTTACAGGGGTGGGCACATCTTTCGCTCGGGAGTATAGTAGCAGGTGCATCTTTCTTTACTGCGGGTATAATAACGGCAAAAATTTTATACAGAGAAAAAGGAGGTCAAAATGTGGGCAGTTAACATAATATATGGATTAGCGGTCGGTTTCATTTTCGGATATATTCTTCAGAGGACAGGAATAACAAAATTTCCGAGAGTAGTAGGTATGCTGTTATTAAAAGACTTTAAAATATTGAAATTTATGATGACCGCTGTAATTTCTTCTATGATTTTGTTTTATGTTTTAGGTGATTTTGGAGTGTTAAAATTAACATTCAAACCTCTTGACTGGGGTAAATTAGTTGGAGGTTTGATATTTGGTACGGGGATGGGAATACTCGGTTACTGTCCGGGTACAATGGCGGCAAGAATCGGAGAGGGCAAGAAAGATTCAATTATTGCGCTTTTTGGAATGGCGCTTGGTTTGTTTATTTTTGGTCTTATGATTAATCCTCTGAAAGCAACATTATTAAATCCGGAGAAACAAATTCCGGGGGATATTTCAGTATTGCTGAATATCAATCACTGGTTCCTGATTATTCCCGCGGGAATTTTATTTTCCGTAATTATATATCTGGTTAATAAATATTTTGACGACAAAAAGAAAATATTCTGAAAATATAAATGGAAAAACTAACTAAAAAACTTTCTTTTCTTGACAGGTATTTGACACTGTGGATTTTTCTTGCAATGTTAATCGGAGTGTTTTCTGGTTATCTTTTTCCCGGGATTGTAGATTTCTGGAATAAATTCCAGAGTGGTACAACGAACATTCCAATTGCAGTCGGTCTCATTTTAATGATGTATCCTCCTCTTGCCAAAGTCAGATATGAAGAACTCGGAGATGTATTCAGAAATGTAAAAATTCTGATATTGTCTTTAGTTCAGAACTGGATAATAGGACCATTGTTAATGTTTTTTCTTGCTGTGATATTTCTTCAGGATTATCCTGAATATATGGCGGGATTAATTCTGATAGGTCTTGCAAGATGCATTGCTATGGTGATTGTCTGGAACGAACTTGCAAAGGGCGATACGGAATATGCGGCAGGTCTTGTAGCCTTCAATTCGGTATTTCAGGTTCTGTTTTTTTCAGTGTATGCTTACGTTTTTCTCACAATACTGCCATCCTGGCTCGGACTGAAAACCTTTTCCGTTGATATTACAATAGGACAAATTGCTGAAAGTGTTTTCATATATCTTGGTATTCCTTTCATTGCCGGTATAATTACAAGATTTTCATTAATTAAGTTGAAGGATAAAGAATGGTATCAATCCAGGTTTATTCCTAAAATCAGTCCTGTAACATTGATAGCACTTCTTTTTACAATTATCGTGATGTTTTCATTTAAAGGCGGTGAAATAATTAAACTGCCCTTAGATGTTGTCAGAATTGCGATACCGCTTATTATTTATTTTGTAATTATGTTTCTCGTTTCATTTTATATGGGAAAGAAAGTCGGAGCGGATTATTCAAAATCGGCAACACTTTCATTCACTGCGGCAAGCAATAATTTTGAACTTGCAATAGCGGTTGCAGTTGCGGTGTTTACAATTAATTCAGGTGAGGCATTTGCTGCGGTTATTGGTCCGCTTGTTGAAGTGCCCGTGTTGATTTCGCTTGTGAATGTTGCTTTGTGGTTTCAGAAGAAATATTTCGGGAAAACGGATGAAGGGACAGTAAAACCACCCGATTTGTGTCCGTAAAATATTCAATAAAAAAACATTATGAATGTATTATTTAAAAATTAAATATTAATATGAATTGGAAAGAACAATATAAGAGTTTTTTATGGATACTGGGATTTTTCCTATTCGCATATTATATGCCGATTGAGAATGATGTATTTAAGGGTGCAATTATGGAGGCATTCGCACTTGCTAAATGGTATGCACAGGAGCACGTATTATTATGTCTTATCCCCGCATTTTTCATTGCAGGAGTAATTGCAGTTTTCGTGAGTCAGAATTCCGTAATAAAATATTTCGGTGCGAAAGCAAAAAAGTGGGTGGCGTATCTTGTTGCTTCGGTTTCGGGAACAATACTTGCTGTCTGTTCCTGTACAATTCTTCCGTTATTTTCGGGAATATATAAAAGAGGTGCAGGACTCGGTCCTGCAATCGCATTTCTTTATTCAGGACCGGCAATCAATATACTTGCGATTATACTTACAGCAAGAATTTTGGGATTTGAACTGGGAATAGCACGTATAGCAGGTGCGGTAATATTCAGCGTTGTAATTGGATTAATTATGTCATTTATCTACAGAAAAGAGGAAGCAGTAAAAGTTGAAAAACAACTAAGCATGCCCGATATTCCCGAACCGCGTCCCTTTTGGCACACTGCGTTTCACTTCTTTTTACTCGTTGCCATTCTCGTAATTGTAAACTGGGGAAAACCCGATTCTGAAACAGGATTCTGGTATTTTATGTATGAAAATAAATGGTTATTCACCGGATTACTCGGAATTTTACTCATACCATTGTTTATATTTATATTAAAACTAAATAAAATTTTTGTTATCACAGGTGCAGTCATTGTTACTGTTCTCGCATTTTATTTTAACTCTCAACCTGTAATACCTTTTTCGGCAGCAGTAATAATTATTACAATTATATTATCATTCAGCAAAGGTGAATCGAATGAATGGATGGGAGAAACATGGGGATTTGCAAAACAAATAATGCCTTTACTCGGTGCAGGTGTTCTCGTAGCAGGATTTCTTCTCGGCTCTCCGGAAGGAAGCAGCAATGGTATTATTCCGAATAAATGGATTTCGGATTTGGTCGGAGGAAATTCATTATTCTCTAATTTCTTTGCATCGGTTACGGGAGCGTTTATGTATTTTGCTACATTAACCGAAATTCCTATCTTGCAGGGATTGATTAACAGCGGTATGGGAAAAGGTCCTGCACTGGCTTTACTTCTTGCAGGTCCGGCTTTGTCATTGCCGAATATGCTTGTAATAAGAAGCGTAATCGGTACACAGAAAACAGTTGTATATGTTTCACTTGTAATTATTATGGCAACTATAACAGGATTGATATATGGAAGCATATTTGGATGATTGTATGATTGAATGATTCAGTTTCTGGTTACAATGCTCCGGAGACTGTGTGAAAACTCAAAAATACTCCTTCCCAAGCTCCAGCTTGGGAAGGTTTTTGCGGTTTTTTACTGCTTGACAATTTGTTTTCACACAGTTTCTCCGGCGTGTAACCCAAAATGTAATTAATAACTTAAAATTAATTATGATTATAAGAATATTAAATATTTTAATTTTATTTACTGTGATTTTTATAGGTTGCGGGAATGAAACAGCAGATAAAACAAACAAAGAAATCAAATACACCGCTTATTATTTTCATCCCACTGCAAGATGTACAGAGTGTCTGAATCTTGAAGCGTTTTTAAAAGAACTAATCGAAACAAAATATACGGATAAAGGATTTGAATTCAGCCCGCTGAACATTGAAGAAAAACAAAACGAACATTTCAGAAATAAATTTGAATTGATGTTAAGTTCAGTAGTATTATTCGATAAAACCTCGGAAAAATGGAAAAAACTTGATTCAGTGTGGTCATATACACACGACAAGGAAAATTTTTTCAGATACACGGAAAATGAAATAAATAATTTTATAAATCAAAATTAAAGATATGGTAATAAAAATTCTCGGCGTCGGATGTCCGCGCTGTAAAAAACTTGAGGAGCAGGTCAGGAAAATTATAGAGGAAAATAACATCGATGCTGATATAAAAAAAATAACGGAAATTGACGATATGCTTGAATACGGAATACTTGCCACTCCGGGACTTGTAATAAACGAGAAATTAAAATCCGGCGGAATTACTCCGAAAGATGAGCAGATTCTAAACTGGATAAAGGAGGAATTAGTATAATGAAAAGAAATATCGTAATTGTTTTATCAATTTTTGTAACGGCAGTCCTGATTATTTCCTGCGGAAAATCTGACAGCAAAGAAGAAATCAAAAGTTCAGGTCAAAATACACCTGAAAAAGAAATTGTATCAACTGCAAATTACAAAATCGAGTTTGTCGAACTCGGTTCGGTTAACTGCATACCCTGCAAGAAGATGCAGCCGGTTATGGAATCAATACAGAAGAAATACGGCGGACAGGTGAAAGTAACATTTTACGATGTTTGGAAAGACCCTGCACCCGGGCAGAAATTCGGAATTCAGTTAATACCCACGCAGGTTTTCCTCGATGATAAAGGAGTCGAACTTATGCGCCACGAAGGATTCTTCCCGGAAGAAGAAATTGATAAATTTTTGCAGTCGAAAGGACTGGTGATTAGTGGTTAGTGGTTAGTGGTCAGAGATTAGTGATTAGTGGTTAATGAATGTATAATGATTGATTTGTATATTGCTCTCTATACTAACAACCAACAACCAACAACTAACAACTAACAACTAATCACTAACAACTAACAACTAACAACTAATCACTAACAACTAACAACTAACAACTAACAACTAATCACTAATCACTAATAACTAACAGATGATTGAAGAAATATTTAACTTTTTAAGTAACGCTCTCACAGGAAATGTGTTTCTTGCCGTGTTCGCTTCATTCGGTTGGGGAATTATGAGTATTCTCCTTAGTCCCTGTCATCTGTCAGGGATTCCGCTTGTAATCGGATTCATAAACTCACAGGGAAAAATCTCATTAGGAAGGACATTTTTCATTTCCTTAGTTTTTGCACTGGGCATATTGATAACAATTGCATTAATCGGATTGATTACTGCTTCTGCAGGTAGATTAATGGGAGACTTAGGTTCAACTGGTAATTATGTTGTGGCAATAGTGTTCTTTGTCATCGGTCTTTACTTAATGGACATTATTAAACTTCCCTGGGAAGGCGGTAATATTAAAGGCACTCAAAAGAAAGGTCTGCTGGCGGCATTAATTCTTGGACTTTTATTCGGAATTGGTCTTGGACCCTGCACTTTTGCATTTATGGCACCTGTTCTCGGCGTGGTATTTCAGGTCGCAAAAACAAATTTGATTTATTCGATTATTTTATTGTTTGCTTTTGGAATCGGGCATTGTGCCGTTATAGTTGCAGCGGGAACGCTCACCAAAAAAGTACAGGAATATCTGAACTGGACTGAAAATTCGAAAACGGTTTCATATATTAAAAAAATCTGCGGTGTACTTGTAATACTCGGCGGAGTGTATCTTATTTATACAACATTTTAACAAATATTATGAAACATCTGATTTTAATATTTATTTTCTTTATACTTTTTTTCAGTCAATCGTACTCGCAGACATACACTGATTTTACTGCTGAGGATTTGGACGGTAACACAATTCAACTCGGTTCATTGCTCGAAAAAGGTCCTGTAATGCTGAACTTCTTCAGGTCGTGGTGTCCCTCCTGCAAAGAAGGGCAGAAGAAACTGCAACTGATTTATGAAACATATAAAAATAAAGGATTCAGTTATCTCGGCATTAACATTGACAATCAGAAAACGGTTTCAAAAGTTAAATCATACGTGGATGCTATGGGCTTTACCTTTCCCGTAATCCTTGACACCGACAAGAAAATATTCGAAATGTACGGAGGCAGTGAGGATGCCGTTCCCTATTATCTGATAATCGGAAAAGATAAAAATATACTTCATACTCATCTCGGATATAAAACGGGTGATGAGAAAATGATAGAACAAGAAATTAAAGAAGCGCTGAAGTGAAAATGAATTTAAATATTTTTTTTGGTATTGGAATTAAATACTTAATAAAACAACAAATTTAAAGTTTAAAATTATTAATTAACGAATTATTAGTAAACAAATATTACTATGAAAACCAACACAATTAATGCACTTCATACAAAAGGTATGAGTTTCGATATCTCTATAGGAGAATACAAAATTACGGTTGATGCAGGTAAGGAAGTGGGCGGTCAGGGACTCGGACCGACACCAAAACCTTTAATGCTCGCATCATTCGCCGGATGTACCGGAATGGACGTCGTTTCACTGTTAAACAAAATGAGAATTAGTTTTGACAGTTTCAATTTAAAGGTCGAAGGCGGGTTAAATGAAGAGCATCCGAAAAAATACAATAAAATAATTGTTTATTATCAGTTGCAGGGAAAGGACATACCTTACGACAAAGTAGAGAAAGCAATAACCTTATCACTTGAAAAATATTGCGGCGTCTCAGCAGTTTACAAGCAGGTAATTGATGTCAGTTATGTGATTGAAATAAACGGTGAGAAGTCGGAACCTGTAAAAATTTAATTAATAAATTCTGTATTTTATCGCAAATCCCGCTGACACCTTCGAAGATGAAGTGGGATTATAAATACTCTGAACGTTATATGTACCGACATCGAGTGAGACGGGTCCGAAGTCAAATCCAAGCCCGGCGCTAACGGAAAATTTTTCCCTTCCTCCCCAGGTCAATCCAAGTCTCGGTGAAAAAAACTTGCCTATATTAAGTTCTGTTCCAAAAGCGAGCATTGGATTTGTGCACCCGCCGCTGACCTTCGTGATTCCCTGAATGTACTCCAGAGATATATTAATCAATTCAAGTTTCTCGGTTCCCGCCTTTGGCGGTTTGGTAATATCATCGAGGCAGAGTCTGTAATTAAATCCGAATTTTACGACTAAAGGCAGCATTCTGGTGAATTTATCATCTGTTTTGTTGCCTTCAATAAGGTTAATTAGCGAATCGAGTTGTTCATCTTCGGTTATATCCGTAATTACAAACCCGCCGTCATAAAGATATTTCCCTGCGTTTTCAGACCAACTGATGTATCCTAAATCTATTACGCTCAAGCCGAAATCAAAAGTTCCCAGTCCGAGAAAATTTCTTACTTTCATACCTACTCCCAAATCGAATCCAAGTCCGAATCCTGCCGGATTCATACCAAGTTTTAATTTTTGTTTCGGGTCAGAAATTAATCCGGAATAATAAATATCCGCGGCTCCGTTAGGGTATAATTTGTTGGAATCGGTAGTATATAATGACAAACTGTTATTATCACTTTCTGTGTAATAAAGACCGAACTGAGGCTTTACGGAGATTCCGTAATAAATATCTCCGAATTTCTCCCTGTTCGGGGAATTAAATTTATTTGCATAGGTTAGATTAATCTGTCTTACCCAGGATGTGTGAAATCCCGTACCGGATAAATCGTATGTCCTTTCCTTCTGATTTCCGAAAAATATCAAATCGAGAAAATCTTTGTTAGCAATGAAATTTCCCCAGATCCGTTCATCTACCGAAATACCGAAAGTACCTGCTTTTTTAGTATTGTAAATAAAGGAAAGCATATTCCAGGTCAGCATGAAACTAGTTTCGCTGTTATGGGCTTTATCTATAAAATCATGCTTTTCAGCTTCTGAAAATATTCTACCGTCGTTATTAATGAGGTAATCATCATAAAAAGTTTTACTCAGATAACCGCTGTGCCACATATAACCTCCGCCCGTTATAACGCTCATATTAAATCTTGCGTTTTGGTTGGCTCTGTGTCTCTGAATATTGGCGGGATTATTATTGAATGCGTCGGTAGCATACATATTTGACACGGAAGTTCTTCCCATTGAAAAACTTTTAACGTTGAAAATATATTGGGAATAAACTTGCCCGTGACATATAAAAACCGCAGACAGAATAATCAATATTTTAACATAAATTCTCTTGCTCAGAGACAATAATTTTAATTGTTAACGAAATATCTGAATGTTGCAAAACTTAAATGACGCATAAAATCAGAACCTCGAATTCTCACCCTGCCGTCAAGTGTAGGAGGAACGTTTGGTTCTGTATAAAGGTCGTACTGGTAAACAATCTTGTGCATATCCAGTAATTTTAAAACATTAACACTGTCAATTACACCGTTATACTGATGACGAACTGGTGCAATTACGTATCCGTTCTGGTCAATCGGTGCAGGAGGAACATAAACGGAATCACCCGGATATGGTGTTACGACTTCAACGAGCGAAAACAATATACTGCCGTTTGTATCGAGAACAAACATTCTGACCGTACTGTAAAGCGGAAGTGCATTAGTAATATACAGCGTCGCATCCACATTTCTGACATTTGCAAGTTTTTCTCTTGCAGTAGTATCTGAAATTCTCTTAAAAATTGTATCTTTTATAGTCGGGGGTTCAATTACGCTGAAATGAAGCGGCACTTCTATTGATACATTAATTGAAATGCTGTCGGAATTATCAATTGTACCCTCACCGTAATTTGAATTTATAACTGTATTTCTTCTAAGAAACACATCGTGAGGAAGGTTATTAATAAATTCCAGAACGTTACTGTTAACCGTATTTACGTAATAGGTAATTGAATCCATACCCGCAGGTAACCTTAAATTGAAAACCGAATCAATCGGCTGGGGTGGTGCACCTGTTGTATCATATCTTAAATATTTAAACTTAATCCTTCTTCCGCTTTTGTTAACGCCTTCCATGGTAATGTTCTTAACGTCAGTCTGGAATGAACCCTTTGCACGTTTTAATACGATGTATGTTTTTTCCTCATAAACTCGGCTGAAGTTTAAAATACCGCCGATTAATTCGTAATCACCGAAAGGTTTATTTAAAACTGTGTCTTTAACACCTAAATTGACAGGTTTAACTCTTCCTGATGCAACTTTAATAAGAGTGCTTGAAATGCTGTATGAAAAACTCGCTGGTAATAACTGCGATGAAGTCGTACTGACACGAAAACTAAGTAAATTTGTAGGGGTCGGATTAGAAAACCTGTATAAACTTAAATTTATATTTTCAGTTACTGTGTTGTTTGAAATTGTTCTTGCTATGCTGTATGGATTTCCGCTTGACAAATCCGTTAAATTGGTAATTGTTAAATTAACATTGTATGGTACGAATCCGGGCGCGGGATTGAAATTCAGGGTTAATATGCCTTCCGGTTCAGACGGCTCGAATTCAATATAAGAGGCAAATGTTGAATCGTCGAACGGAAGTTGTAAATTTGTATCTGAAACCTGAGTCGGAATAATTATCAGCTTATTAGAAACTCCGTTCATCTTTATATCTTTCTGGTATTTCTGGCTTGAATGCGACTGATTGGAAAATATTGTATTTCCGAGCGAATCATAATAAATATTCGAATCGCCCTCGAGTATTTCCATAATTGTGCTGTATTGGTCGGTTAATGGCAAATTGGCATCAACCAGCCAGCTGGGTGCGGAAGGATGCTGTATATCACAACTCGATATTACAATAAATGACGAAACAAATATAATACCTGTTAAATAAATTATTTTACTTCTAAAACCCATATGTTTCATCATATTCAAATCAATATAATGTTGTTTTAATAAAGCCTATGGATAAAATAATTCCATTTTTAAGAATTTGCAAGGGAATTAAAGTTATAGAAAATTCAGATGTTTATAGAAAGAAAGTTATTTCAAAAATAATATTTATAAATATCAGCAGCAAAATTAGATCGGATATTATAATTTCAGTTAATGATTTTCGGTGTTTTTTTCTCAATAAATTTAATACTAATATCATATTCCCGAAAAAACCGTCCGGTTAGCACTATCCAATTGCATTGAATTTCTGATTTGAAATTATTATTTATCAGTTTTAATAAAGGTTTAATAACTTTTATAACCGGATGGAAAGAGTAAAATTGCTGATAGGGGATAATACGCCCGAATATCTTCAGAATATAAGAGAGGTACTGAAATCAAGCGGTTATGAACTCGAGATTGAGTACGAATCGCATTTTTTTTCCAAAGATAATACCGGAAATATATCGGGTTCGCGTTACAGCAATGTGATGAACGAACTTTCGCTTTTCGGAATAAAGGATTTCAGCAGAACAGTAAAAAAATATACGGAAGAGTGTGTTAAAGCATCGGGGGTGACGAGATGCAGTCTGTGGTTTATTGACAGGGAAGGAAACAATCTGGTCTGCAAAGATATATTTGATATCGAAAACGGTTTACATACCGGAAATGAGAAAATCAGAATTTCCGATATAGGGAATTACCTTGGAGTAATAGAGACGCACCGTCTGATTAAATCCTCTAATATCTGGGAGGATTTATCTCTTAATGATTTTCTAAAGAATTATTTTAAAAACAGGGAAACTAAATCTATTTTTGACCTTGCATTAAGACGTCAGGGTAAACTCATAGGCATTTTAAGATGTGAAGTAAAGAATAATTCCAGAAACTGGGATTTGGATGACGAATATTTTTTCAGTTACATTAACGATTTAATTTTAATTGCCCTTGAGATCTCCGAAAGGAAAATAAGAGAAGAAAATTCCAGGAAAAGCGGAGAATTGTTCAAAAATCTTTTTGAAGGTTTATCCGAGGGAATGATAGTAACCGATTCCAATGACACTTTCATATTAACAAATCCGGTTGCCGAAGAGATGTTCGGTTCCCCTCCTGAGGGGCTGATAGGCAGGAACCTCAGGGATTTTCTCGAACCCGACCAGTTGAAAATAATATTGCGTCACAATGAAGAAAGAAAAAAAGGCAAGAAAAGTTTTTATGAAATAGAAATCAAGAAATTCGGGGGTGAAAAACGCATATTTTCAGTTAGTGCAAATCCCCGGTATGATAAGGCGGATAATTATTCAGGTGCATTTTGCCTGCTTATAGATATTACCGATAAAAAGAAATCGGACGAGGAGACCAAATATGCAAAGGATAAGGCGGAGGAACTGAACAGGCTGAAATCAAATTTTCTTTCCAACATAAGCCACGAAATCAGAACACCCCTGAACAGTATTCTCGGACTCTCAAATTATCTGATGCAGCATCAGACCGATAAAGATACGATAGATTTTGCGAGTATTATCAATGCCAGCGGAAATAAATTACTCGAAACATTGAATCAGATAATTGACCTTTCCCGAATCGAAGCGGGAAATATTGAGGTATCCCGTGAAACATTCAATCTAAACGAAATTCTGACAGGAGTTCAGAACATATACATATCTTCGGCGGAGGAAAAAGGTCTGAAACTTGAAGTTCGTATCGGTAAACCGATAGAAATGTTTACGGATAAGAAAATGCTGAAGTCAATTATGAACAACATTGTAAGCAATGCCATTAAATACACCAACACCGGCGGAGTAATGATTTCAGCGGAAAAAGTTATCATAGAAAATACGGACTGGTCGCAGATAACGGTTAAAGACACGGGTATAGGTATTCCAAACGACCGGAAAAAACAGATTTTTGAATCATTCAGACAGTTAAGCGAAGGCTGGGGAAGAAAATTTGAAGGTCTCGGACTCGGGCTTACAATTGCAAGGAAATATCTGAAAATATTAGGTGGTTTCATAGATTTTAATTCTGAGGAAGGAAGAGGTACGACGTTTAAAATTTTCGTTCCTCATACCATTATGGAACCGGATGAAATTAGTAACTACGATTACGAACTTACTTCAATTTATCCTCATTCGATGGATTACAGGATTTTGTATGTTGAGGATGATTACAACTGCCAGTTACTCGTTAAAATTATTCTGAAGGATTTATTTAATATAGATATTGCTAAAAACCTCAATGATGCACTTTCATTAATTGGTATTAATCAGTATGATTTAATATTGCTTGACATAAATCTGGGCAGCGGTGAAACAGGTCTTGACCTTCTGAAGATATTAAAAAATAACATAAAATACGAGAATACACCTGTAATTGCAGTTACTGCTTATGCACTTAAAAACGAGAAAGAAGCAATTCTCAACGCAGGATGTATAGACCATATAAGCAAACCTTTTGAAAAAGACATACTGATAAATACCATAACAAAAGCCATAAGCCGCAGTTAAAAATTTTTCTATGAAGAAAAAATCCGCAGGGAAAAAACCGGTAGGGATGAAACAGAAAAAAACAAATACGGGAATTATTTCCGCTGGTAAGAAAACAGTTAGCAAATTAATCAAAGAAAATACCGTTCTGAAATCTGTTCTCGATTCAATGAATACGGGAATATTTCTTAAAAATGCTGGAACGGGAAAGTATATTTACTGGAACGATAAAATATCCGAACTAACGGACATAAAAAGCGATGAAATATGCGGGAAAAATGACAGGCAGGTATTCGGAAAAGAAAAATCAATTACAATAAAGGAACTCGATACGGAGGCGATTAACGGAAATAAACCTTTGGAATTCGGCGGAAACATACTGTTAAAGGACGGGATGGAAAAAAAACATCTGTCCTTAACCTTAGTCCCCGTTAATCCTGGGAGAGATAAAAAAGAGTTTCTGCTTGGAATCGTAAAGGATATTACACAGGAAGTTTTGACTGACAGGAAACTCAGTTCAAAAGAAAATTTACTCAAAAAATTAATAAAAACTTCTTCAGGCATTATATATACATTCGATACGGTTAAAAAGAAAAATTTAATATCAGGTAATAAGTTGACCCAAAATCTCGGGTACGAAGCGGATGATTTTAAAAACTGCAGGGAAATTTTAACTGCGTCAATATTGCATCCGGATGACAAGAAAAAATATCAGGAAAATATAATATCGAAAATATCAAATATATCGGAAAATAAATGTCTGGTTTCGCATTTAAGACTGAAAATCAAAGGGAAGAAAGAATATAAATATTTTATTGAGCAGTTATGCCTGCTCGAAAAAAATGAATCCGGAAAACCGGTAAAAATACTTTGCGTATTAAATGATACTACGGACTTGTTAAACAGTGAGGACATAGTAAAATCTAATCTGGAAAAAATTAAATTGAGCGAACAGGTTATGAATGCAGGCTACTGGCAATATGATTATTTAACAAAAAAATCGGAATGGTCGGAAGGCATAAACAAAATTTATGATATTTCCGGTAACGTTAAAATCAGAAATCCGGAAGAATTTCTGAAGTTCATTCCTGCCGAAGAAAAG
>CAYWMV010000048.1:0-14786 GCA_964459055.1 uncultured Ignavibacteriaceae bacterium
TACGTGCTGATTTCTTAATTGATGTAATTCAGTTTAATAAGGTTAGAGGCTTACCTTTTAAACCATTTGAAATAGAAGCAAAAATTGAAGAAATTTTAAAAGTTTAATAATATGACAGAAAATACAAATACACCCCAGGCAGTTGCACAAGTAACCGCAAAAGATTTCGCATCGGACAGGGATGTGAGATGGTGTCCGGGCTGCGGCGATTATTCCGTGCTGGCGCAGGTGCAGCGAACGTTCCCTCAGATTTTATCCGAACACAATCAGACGAAAGAAAACATCGTGTTTATTTCAGGTATAGGATGCTCGAGCAGGTTTCCGTATTATATGGAAACTTACGGATTCCACACAATTCACGGACGTGCAACGGCGATTGCTTCAGGCGTGAAAGTTGCAAATCCGAATCTTTCCGTTTGGGTTGCAACTGGTGACGGCGACTGCCTTAGCATCGGAGGGAATCATTTCATTCATTTATTGAGAAGGAATATTGATGTCAATATTCTGCTTTTCAATAACAGAATTTACGGATTGACAAAGGGACAGGCATCACCGACATCCGAACACGGAAAGGTTACGAAGTCTTCTCCGTTTGGTTCGATTGAGTATCCCGTGAATCCGGTTTCACTGGCGCTCGGGATGGAGGGCTCTTTTATTGCACGCTCGATGGACAAAGACCCGAAGCACCTTCAGCAAATGATTTTAAGATGTTACGACCATTACGGTACTACGCTGCTGGAAATTTTGCAGAACTGCGTGATTTTTAATGACGGCGCCTATAATCTTTACACAAATAAGGAAACAAGGGATGAACACGTAATTTATATTGAAAACGAAAAACCGCTCGTATTCGGCAAAAACAGGGATAAAGGTATTAAAATGGATGGATGGAAACCGGTTGTGATTGATTTTAATGACGGAAGGCACAGCATAAATGACTGCCTTGTTCACGATGAAACTTCGAAAGACTTAGCGTTTATCTTAAGCAGTTTTATTGATAATCCAAATCTTCCTATGCCTCTCGGCGTATTTCTTGCGAGAAAGCGAAACAGGTATGAAGTTGAAATGGAGAATCAGATTGCTATGGCGAAAGAAAAATATGGCGTAGGTAACATCGAGGAACTCCTGACAGGCAGTTCTTCCTGGGAAATAAAATAAGATAATACAAAATATATTAAAAAAGGTCTGCTTTTGATAAGCAGACCTTTTTTTTTACTTAAAATGAGGGGATTTTGCTTTAACACAGTGAGAATGTGCTTTAGTACGGTGGGAATATGCTTTGGTACAGAGGATTTTTGCTTTGGCGCAGAGGATTTTTGCTTTGGCGCAGTGGTTTTTCGCTTTGGTACGGTGGGAATGTGCTTTTGCACGGATGAATCGTTTCTTGGCACGACTGAACCGTTCCAGGATACGACTGACCTGTCCCTAAGCCCGACTCATGCGTTCTTTATAAAAATTGTGTGCTTTTCAGGGGAAATTGGCTTTTTCCCCTGTAATAATGAAATTCTCTAAAGCGAAACTGATTTTTTCTTTGGTGGGACTGCTTTTCTCTTTGGGGAAACTTGGTGACTTCTTGGGGAAACTTGGTGACTTCTTGGGGAAACTTGGTGACTTCTTGGAGAAACTTGGTGACTTCTTGGGGAAACCCGGTGACTTCTTGGGGAAACTTGGTGATTTCTTGGGGAAACTCAACTACTCCAAGTCCGTAATTTGTCATTTCTGTCAAAAAACGGCATTATCACGACATATTTGACAAAAAAAAATGGTCAGGGCTGAAAAATCAGCCGCTGACCAATGTAAGGAGGGAAATGAAAATTTAAAAATCAAATCCGAGCGAAATGTAATACTTCGGCGGTGAAAATTGCTTCAAATTATAATTCCACGCAACATCAAACTTGAACGGAAATCCAAGAAACACAATCCGTGTTCCAATACCCATTCCCATTAGCAAGTCCTTAGTTACGGTTGTGCCATTTACGTTAGTTATTAATTTCAAATCCTTCTCGTGCCTCCAGGCAGTACCCGCGTCAAAGAACAAATTTCCCTGAACATTCTGAAATCCAAACGGCAGAAGCCCCAAAATCAAATACCGCAAGAGCGGAAACCGAAACTCCGCATTCGCAAGTAAATATTTTGAGCCCGCAATCTTGTCATAATTATACCCTCGCAGCGGAATACCCGCCATCGAAAATGCATATTCCTCAATATTGCTGATAGGAATGTTATTGTTTTCAAATTCCCAGTTTATCCAGTTTTCCGTACCGCCGAGATAAAACCTCTGCGGATTTTTCCCGAAACTTGCACCGCCCGCAAGTCGCAAAGCAAACGAATAATCATCTGCTATTTTTAAATACTTTCTGAAATCTCCGAGAAGAGAAAAAAACTCAAGTCCGCTCGAACCAATCTTCGGAGAGCCCATTGCAGTGATATTAAACCTTGAACCTTTTACAGGCGATAAAAATCCCCAGAGCGAATTATCAAAAACATAACTAAGTGACGGAACAAGAAATGTGCTTTCGTTTATCGGCTCGTTGATGTTGTCGAGATTTTCCTGAGAGATATGCATCAGTGCCAGTCCCGCATCGAAGCGCTTGAATTTTGTAATCGGATAAGACGCCATTATGTTAGCGCCAATATTCCTGAATCTGAAAAGTTCGTCGTAAAGTCCTCTGTTGTAAAGCAGAAATCTCGCCGTGTGATAAATTTCAAATCCGAGGTCAAGCCTGTTCGGGAGATAATAGTATGCGAGTGCGTAATCACTGTTTTTTAAATCAATCACCATCGAAGTGATGATGTTAATCCTGTGATTTCCCATCAAATCACTCAGAGCAATCGAAGCAATCCCCTGAACGCCGTAAAAACTCGAGTAGTTCGCATTTCCGTAAACAAGGTCGGGAGAGAATTTAATTTTATACCTGTTAGTTTTGAATGAACCGTCTTCATTCGTGTTGTCAAAAATTTTGAAATTTTCGTTTTTGGTATAAAGCGAATCGAAAAGCGGAACGTCTTTTTCTTTGTCTCGTTTTCTGAAATCAATTTTTATATCATCGCCGTAAATTTTCGATTCGTTATTTTTCGTCGTATCTTTTTCCGAAGAAATTTTCAGAGAGTCGGCACCCACATCCGCCGAATCTGAATTCATGGTAACTGATTTTTTTAATTCATACTTCTTCACGAAACTTGTCGGCTCAAGTTTTTCAAGCCCGATGTTTCTTTCGAAAGGATTGTCCATTTTAAAAATATCGTATCCGCCTTTATTAAGCGCAACGAAAAGAAGCCTCTTTCCGTCTTTCGAAAGGGAAATTTGTGTTATTGGATTAATCGAATTTGTAATTGGTTTGTCAACTGGCTTGTCTTCCTCATCGAATTCTCTCAGGAAAATGTTGTTAATCCCGTTCACGTCAGAAACGTAAAGCATCTTTTTTCCGTCGGCGCTGAATTGAATGTATTTTTCATTCGCGCCCGGCTTGTCAATAACAAGTTCCACTTTCTGCGTACCGAAATCAACTCTGTAAAGATTTCTTTCGTTGATGTCGTGATTAACAATTTTGAAATTCTGCGGGATGTCCGAGCGGTTTAAATATTTGCCCCTGTCTGAATTGAAATAAATATACTTTCCATCTTGCGACCAGACAGGATTTTCATCTGAGAAAATATCGTTCGTGAGATTTTTCAGTTCGCGTTTGTAAATGTCGTATGTGTAAATGTCGGATTGCTTCGCCGTTTTTCCCGTGAATGCAAGGATGTTATTGAAAGGAGACCAGCTCACGTTTGAAATTCCCGTCAATTTTATCGGCAATCTTGTGTCATCACCGGATTTCACATCAATAATGAAAATCGCATCATCCTCTCCCGCTTTCACGCTGATTGCAAGTTTGCGGCTGTCAGGCGACCAGGTCAAGCCCGGAGTAAGTATCTGAAGTTCTTCAAAGTTGCTCGTTGTATTTCCGCTGATTACTTTTTCTATAACTTCTCCGTTGTCGGTTCTTGCAAGAAAAACATCGAAGAAATCATCGCGGTTCGATATGAAAGCAAACATATCGCCTTTCGGAGAAATCGTCGGTGAAACGTTATAAAATCCTCCGTCTTCGCTGTGGTCTGTTAATTTTTTCGCAAAGTCGTCAACGTCTTCTTTGTTAACGGCATCCGACCAGTAAGTTTTGTTAAGTTCTTTCAGCCATTTCTCGCTGAGTTTTTCAATATCGAGTTTGTAAGTCTCTTTGAATCCTTCGTTGACATCGCTTATCGCTTTGATGTTATTCATCAGTTCGCCGATTTTGTGCTCGCCGTAATAATCCATCAGGAAGGAAAAGAAACTTTGCCCGCCTCTGTATGCAAGATATCCGTCGCAATATTGAATCGGCGGAAGTTCGTTGTTAATTATCAGGTCCCGGATATACATATCGGTTTGCTTATCAAGTCCGTTCAGACTTTGGCTTTCTGCCATTCCTTCGGCAAACCAGTTCGGGAAATTGAGAGTGATATTTTTTGATATAATATTCTGTATCGAGCCGCCGTAAAACATATCGTTCATAAATGCGTGAAGCAGTTCGTGATGAATGACATGCCTGAATTGTTCATAATTTCCTTCGAACGGAATGAGAATCCTGTTTTTGAACAGTTCCGTAACGCCGCCCACGCCTTCGGGAAGATATTCATCAATTACATTGTTCTGCTGGAAATCGTTGTGAGAATTAAATACAATGAGCGGAATCCTGTTCATTATATTGTAATCAAGATTTTCCGAAAGGGAAGTTAATGAAGTTTCCGCTACAACTGCGGTGAACTCTGCAATATCGTAACCGCCTTCCGAAAAATAAATGTCGAAATGCTTTGACTGAATATACTGCCACTTAAAATTCTTGTACTGAACTTTATTTTTTCCGAATGACTGTGCATTTGCGGAGTTAAATAATAAAAGTGAAACAAATAAACTGACTAAAACAGAGGATATTATTATTTTTATATTTTTCATATTTCAAACTAATTTAAAATTGATATAATTTTCAAGTGTAAAATTTATTATACAATTTATACTGTAATTTTATTCATAAACATATAACTTGTTAACATAATTTCCGGGATGTCTTTCGAATCCTTCTCGGTAATATAAAACAATGAGGTCTTACTTTAAATTCCTTTAATGATATATAATTAATTGTGCCAAAGATATCATACAGACAAATAGAACTTGAAAATGGTTTAAAAGCAGTCGTTTCGAAAAACGGGAATATTCCGATGGTAATTTTAACGGTCAGTTTTAAAGCGGGAGCGAAGGATGAACCGTCAGGGAAAAAGGGTCTTGCTCATTTGCTTGAACATCTTATGTTTACCGGAGTTTACGGAGAAAATTTCAAGTCATTTGACGAAATCCTGAATCAAATGGGCGGTGAAAGTAATGCATATACATCACCGGATATGACAAGTTATTATTTGAGTATTCCTTCGGGAATGCTTGAATATGCAATATCACTCGATTCAATGAGACTTAAGAATATTGATTTCAGCACGGAAAATATAGGAATCCAGAAAAAAGTTGTGCTTGAGGAAAAAAGTCAGGTGTATGATAATGCCCCGTACGGCAGTGTCGAATTTGAAAGCAGCAGAAGATTATTTTACGGCACTCCCTATGAAATACCTGTTATTGGAAATGAAACGGATATTACAGGATTTACACGCGAAGATATTACCGGGTTTTACGATAATTTATACAATACAGGCAACTGTGTCATTACGGTTAGCGGAGATTTTGATGACAATAATATTGAAAGTCTGCTTAACAAATATTATTCGGTCTTAACGAAAGGGAATCAAAAACAGGCAGTGCCTGACTTTATTTTGAACAAATTACCGGCGGAGAAAATTGTTTTTTACGATAAAGTGAATTTACCGGCTGTCTTCATCAATTTCAGATTACCCGGGTTCGGAACCGTTGAATATTATGCTTCAAGATATATCTCGGGATTGCTGACAAGCGGCGAGAGTTCGCTGCTGAAAAGGGAACTTATACACGAAAAGAAATTGTGCCACGACGTCGATTCTTCAGGTCTGGGATTTGAAAAAGCAGGGATTTTCAGCATAGATGCTTTTCTGAATCAAAATGTAAATTGCGAACAGGTCGAAGAAATAATTAATAAAACAATTTATTCCATATCAAAAGGGGAATTTTCTTCTTCCGGTATTGAAATGATTAAAAACAAGTTTGAGTTATCTTATCATACTTCTCTTCAGACAAACCTTTCTGTTGCCGACAATTTATCCTATTTTACTTTATTTACTGAAAGTCCGGAAAGAATTAATTACGAACTGGAAAATGCTTTAAAAATTACAAAAGACGACATTATTGAGACTGCGGAAAATTATTTCAGCCCGGATAAGATGCTTGTTATGAATTATTTGCCGGAGGTTAAAGGTGCCAAATAAATTTGAAATACCTTTAATAGAGAAACCGCGCAATATAATATTCCCGGAATACTTCGAGTATGAATTCGAAAACGGATTGAAACTTTTCGTGCTCGAGGATAAAAGATTTCCTCTTGTAACTGCGAGATTTGTTTTTAAATCAGGTTCTGCATCGGATAATATTCGGATTAAAGGTAAAGACGGATTATCATCTGTTACTTCAGAATTACTTTTAAAAGGTACGCAATATACGGACAGCAAGCGGATTGCAGAACTGGTGGATTACTACGGCTCGATATTAATAAGCGGCAGCGATTATGATGCAACGTATCTGACTTTCCATACATTAGATAAATTCTTCGGTGAAATTTATAATCTGACGGAAGAAATTTTATTGGACCCTGTTTTTACCGAAATAGAAATAAAAAATTTAAAAGAATTAAAAATAAATGCATTAATGACATCTTACGATTCCGGTGAATATCTTTCTTATAAAGTATTTACTAAGGAATTGGGGAAAAATTCGGAATACTCACACAAACCCGAGGGATGCATCAGCACGCTCGAATCAATAAACCGCGATGATGTGAAGAATTTTTATGACGATTACCTGCATCCTTCAAATATGATGATTGCTTTAGTAGGGAACATAAAACCTGAAAAAGCCGTGAAATTAATCGAAAACAGTTTTACCGCATTTAATAAAGAAAACCCTGAAGAAAAATCTGTAACCGGATATAAAAATCCCTTAAAAACTGAAGTGTTTTTAATCAACAGGCAGGGAGCGGTTCAATCTGATATTTGCATCGGTAATGCGGGATTTAGCAGGAGTTCTCCGGATTTTGTATCTGCAAATTTGCTCAATACAATATTCGGCGGATATTTTACTTCGAGAATTAACCGCAATTTAAGGGAAATTAACGGTTATACTTACGGAGCAAGGTCACTTTTCGAATGTAAAAAATATTCCGGGGATTTTATTACGGAAACGAGCGTAAATACAGAATATACCGCATCTTCTATAAAGGAAATTATCAAGGAAATGGAACTGATGAAATCTGCTTTTGTATCCGACGAAGAACTCTCAAATTCTAAAAATTACATTATCGGAAATTTTCCGCTTCAGTTCGAAACTTCGAATTCAATTGCAACAAAATTAATTAATATTGAGTTGTATGGTATTAAGAAAGATTTTTATGAGAACTATATTACGGATATTTATGATTTAAAACAGACTGATATTGCCGAAACAGCAAATAAATATTTTAAAACTGAAAACCTGTTAATTTCAATAGCCGGTGATGCTGAAAAAATATTGCGAAACATTGAAGGTGAATTTACTGTAAAACATATTACTGACGTTGATTTAATCAAATAAATTAAAACTAATGGAAATAAACGGAAAAAAAGACACTGAACTGGTATCTGAACTTAATGAGAAATTTAAAAAATTAAAAACTGAAATCGGAAAAATTATTGTCGGGCAGGACGAAATAATCGACAATGTGCTTGTTTCTATATTATCACAGGGACATAGTTTATTAATAGGTGTTCCGGGTCTCGGTAAAACTTTGATAATAAAAACTCTCTCGGATGCACTCGACCTGAAATTCAGCAGGATTCAGTTCACACCCGACCTTATGCCGTCTGACATCACCGGCACGGAAATTTACGAAGCCGGAAATGTTGAAAAAGGCAAATTCAGATTTATTAAGGGACCCGTTTTTGCAAATATAATATTAGCGGACGAAATAAACAGAACACCTCCGAAAACACAATCCGCACTTTTGGAGGCAATGCAGGAACACAGAGTGACTTCCGGAGGTGTTACTTTTATACTCGATGAGCCGTTTTTTGTACTGGCTACTCAAAATCCTATTGAACAGGAAGGTACTTATCCTCTCCCTGAAGCACAACTGGACAGATTTATGTTCAATATCTGGCTGGATTATCCTTCCGGAAAAGAGGAGGAAGAGATTGTCAGAAGAACAACAAGTATGTATGATATGCAGATAAATAAAGTATTCAGTAAAAATGAAATTACAGATTTTCAGCAACTTGTCAGAAAAGTACCGGTATCTCAGGAAGTCATCGGGTATGTAGTCAATATTGTTTCTTTAACTCGTCCTGCAAATCAGAATTCACCGAAAATTGTAAAGGATTATGTCAACTGGGGAGCAGGACCCCGTGCTTCACAATATCTGACGTTAGCAGCCAAAGCGGGCTGTATATTGAGTGGTAGAATTACGCCTTCGGTTGATGACGTTATTAAATATGCTCTCCCCGTATTAAGGCACAGAGTAATTACGAATTTCAACGCAGAAGCAGATAATATTAAATCGGAAAATATTATTTATTCACTGATCAAATAATTTTACATTTCTGCAGATTAATGTTCACTGACGGGAAAAAATGAAAAAGTAATTATTGATGGATTCTGTTTCAGTCTCGATTCATTTTCACTTTAATTTTTCTGTCCATCAGCAGCAAATACCTGATAAAATTCTTTTTTTTAAAAATAAAAATAAATCCCGGGCGTATCTTCCCTTAAAACAATCAGACAATCAGTATCATTCTATTTTTATAACGTTTGGTAAAAGAATTTGATTAATTTGTATATTTAATTATATTGACTTTAAATTGAATATTTTTTAATTTGAAGTTTTGTAAAATTTGCTCTTTATCTATTAATTAATTAATTATTAATGGCTTTAAGAAAATTAAAACCGGTAACTCCGGCGACAAGATTTTATAGTATATCATCGTTCGAAGAGATAACAAAGGACAAGCCTGAGAAAAGGTTAACTGCTCCGTTGAAGAAATCCGGCGGTCGTAATAACAGAGGCAGAGTTACTTCGAGGCACCGGGGCGGCGGTCATAAAAGGAAATACAGAATTATAGACTTCAAAAGAAACAGAACAGACGAAGCAAAAGTGATGAGTATAGAATATGACCCGAACAGGAATGCCAGAATTGCCCTCGTTCAGTATGCAGACGGAGAGAAAACATACATTATAGCACCGGACGGTATAAAAATCGGAGAGATGGTTCAGTCTTCGAACGAAGCTGAAATTAAGTCAGGGAACACGATGACGATTTCCGCTATTCCGGTAGGCACGTTCATACATAACATAGAATTAAAGCCGGGAAAAGGAGCACAGTTAGTAAGGAGTGCGGGAGCTTCAGCACAGATTATTGCGAAAGACGAAAAATACTGTCAGGTTAAGTTACCTTCAGGAGAAGTGAGGATGATAAGAAGTATTTGTAAAGCAACAATCGGAATTGTTGGGAATATTGACCACGAAAACATAAGCATCGGAAAAGCCGGTCGTTCAAGATGGTTAGGCATAAGACCTCACGTCAGGGGAGTTGCGATGAACCCTGTTGACCATCCGATGGGCGGCGGTGAAGGAAAAACTTCCGGCGGCGGTCATCCGGTTAGTCCATGGGGATTGCCGGCAAAAGGATATAAAACACGAAAGAAGAAAAATATTAACGATAAATTTATTGTTAAAAAGAGGAAGAAATAATGTCTCGTTCATTAAAAAAAGGTCCATATATTGATTTTAAATTACTGGAGAAAGTTTCAGTATTAAATACAAAAAACCAGAAGAAAGTAATAAAAACCTGGTCACGTGCGTGTACAATACCGCCGGAATTCATTGGCCATACATTTGCCGTGCACAACGGCAATAAATTTATACCGGTATTCATTTCGGAAAATATGGTAGGTCATAAATTAGGTGAATTCGCCCATACAAGAACGTTCAGGGCTCATTCAGGGCAAAGAAAAGAAGAAAAAGCCGGAGGTGCAAAGAAATAATGGAATCACGAGCAGTTAAAAAATATATCGGTTCATCGCCGAGAAAAATGAGGCTGGTAACAGACTTAATAAGAAATAAAACTGTTAAAGAAGGGCTGGCAATTTTACAGTATTCGAAGAAACACCCGGCTAAAGATGTTGAGAAAACATTAAAGTCGGCATACAACAATTTAATGAATGCCCTCGATACCGGAAAACTGGATACGGAAGATGTCTTTGTAAAAGAAATTTTTGTAAACGGCGGTCCGACAATGAAAAGGATGCTGCCTGCTCCGCAGGGAAGAGCTTACCGTGTAAGAAAACGCTCTGCACATCTTACAATTATTGTTGAAAATGTTGAAACCGCAGAATTGACGAAACCAAAAAAAGTAAAACCGGTTAAGGAAGAATCAAAAACAAAAGCGGCTAAGAAGAAAGTAGATAAAATTGAATCGGATGATAAAACTGTGGAATCGGGAAAAAAATCAAAAGCGTTAAAAGATGATGATACGAAGAAAAAAACTGCCGGAAAAAAGAACGTAAAATCAAGAACGAAAAAAGATGATAATAAAGAATTAAAAGGGAAAGATGAACAGGGAAAAGAAACAACAAAGAAATCAAAACCAAATAAATCTAATAATAAAGAATAAAACATAAGGAGAATTTTTGGGACAAAAGACACATCCAATAGGTTTCAGATTAGGAGTAATATCAACCTGGGATTCCAACTGGTATGATGATAAGAGTTTCTCGGGAAAACTTCAGGAAGATGCTCTTATAAGAGATTATTTAAGGAAGAGACTCGAAAAAGCAGGAGTTGCAAAAGTTGTAATAGAACGCACATTAAAGAAAGTTACTCTTACTATATTCACCAGCAGACCCGGATTTGTAATCGGAAAAAGCGGCAACGAAATATCTAAACTTGAAAAGGAAATAAAGGAAGTTACCAATAAAGAAGTCAAGATTAATGTAAATGAAATAAAAAAACCGGAATTAAATGCGGCATTAGTTGCCGAAAATATTGCATCGCAGTTAGCAAACCGTGTGTCTTTTAGAAGAGCAATGAAAGGTGCTATCACCGCATCTATGCGGGCAGGTGCCGAAGGAATAAAAGTTATGTGTAGCGGCAGATTAGGAGGAGCTGAAATAGCAAGATCAGAACAGTATAAAGATGGCAGAATTCCTTTACAGACTCTGAGAGCTGACATTGATTATGCATCGGTTACCGCTCATACGATTTATGGTGCAATCGGAGTGAAAGTATGGATTTGCCGGGGTGAAAAAATTTAATTTAAACAAACAGCGGAGCGAATAATATGTTAATGCCCAAAAGAGTAAAATTCAGAAAATCCCAGAGAGGGAACAGGAAAGGAAAAGCAGGAAGAGGATTCCTCGTGTCATTCGGTGCATACGGTATGAAGACTATGGAACCTGCGTGGATAACCGACAGGCAGATAGAGGCAGCAAGAATTGCAATGACAAGATATATGAAAAGAGACGGTAAAGTATGGATAAGATTATTCCCCGATAAACCGGTTTCCAAAAAACCTGCAGAAACAAGGATGGGTAAAGGAAAAGGAGCGCCCGAATTCTGGGTAGCAGTAGTCCAGCCCGGTAAGATTCTTTTCGAAGTTGACGGTGTTTCTGAATCCGTGGCAAGAGAGGCTTTCAGATTGGCTTCACACAAACTACCAATTAAAACCGAATTTGTTAAAAGAGTATCATAATAATAAATAAATGAAATTATACGAAATAAAATCATTATCTACTCAGGATTTACTGAACACTCTTAAAGAGAATTACGATGCGCTTGATAATTTAAGATACAGGCATTCATCCGGACAACTTGAGAATAATAAAGCGATAATGAACACGAAAAAAACTATAGCAAGGATCCTGACTGTAATTAAAGAAAGAGAAAAAGAAGAAATAAAGAAATAAAATACAATTAAACAAGTGATGAACGAAGAAACAGTTAAGAACGAAAATCCGGTACAGGAAGAAACAAAGAAAAATTCCGCTGGAAGAAATATGCGTAAGGTGAGAATTGGAAAAGTTGTCAGCAATAAAATGGATAAATCAATAGTTGTGGCAGTAGAAAAAAGAGTTATTCATCCGTTGTACAAGAAATTTTTCAAAAGGACAACCAAATTCATGGCGCATGACGAAAAAAACGAATGTAACATCGGCGATAAGGTAAAGATAATGGAAACAAGACCTATCAGTCTGAAAAAGAGATGGCGTCTTGTTGAAGTACTGGAAAAAGCAAAATAAATATTTCAGAATTTGAAACTATAAGCAATATTTAAAATGATACAGGAAGAAACTAATTTAACGGTAGCAGATAATTCGGGAGCAAAATCCGTCAGATGCATCAGGGTTCTGGGAGGTTCTGACAGGAGATATGCCGGAGTAGGAGATATCATTGTCGTAACGGTAAAATCCGCAATTCCGGGAGGAGCTGTTAAGAAAGGTGAAGTATCCAGAGCAGTTATCGTCAGAACCGTTAAGGAAACAAGGAGAAAAGACGGAAGTTACATAAAGTTTGACGAGAATGCCGCGGTTCTTCTGAATAATCAGAACGAACCGAGAGGAACCAGAATTTTCGGACCGGTTGCAAGGGAACTCAGAGAAAAACAGTTCATGAAAATTGTATCACTTGCACCGGAAGTAATTTAAAGTTAAAAGCAATGGCAAAAACGAGATTAAAAAAGAATGATTTTGTAAAAGTAATATCGGGAAATTTTAAAGGCGTAACCGGAAAAATTCTCTACATTAACAGGGAAAAGGGTAAGGTTATCGTTGAAGGTGTAAATATTATTCACAGACACACCAGACCGTCACAGAAAAATCAGCAGGGCGGAATTATTAGAAGAGAAGCCCCGATAAATATAAGTAAAGTTATGTTGATGTGTCCGAAAACAAATGAACCTACAAGATTAGGTATGGAAGTTATAAAAGATGAAACGACCGGAAAAATCAAAAGGATGAGAAAAAGTAAAAAATCAGGTGAAATAATTATAAGTTAATTTAAACATGGCGAAATCCAAAGAAGACAGAAAAAAAGAAGGTAAACCTGCACAGGATAGTAAATCTAAGAAAGCCGATAAAAAAGGTTCAAAAGAAGATTTTGTTGAAGAGAAAGTTCCTGTCAGGCTTCTTGAAGTTTACAGAAAGAACATTGTACCTGAATTAATGAAGAAATTCAATTATAAAAATATAATGCAGGTACCGAAGATTAGTAAAATATGCCTTAATGTAGGTGTAGGTGCGGCTACTTCTGACCCCAAATTAATTGAAAATACTGTAAAAGAAATTGAGATGATAACAGGTCAGCACCCTGTAGTTGTCAAAGCAAAGAAATCGGTTTCGAATTTCAAACTCCGTGAAGGAATGAATGTTGCGGTTAGAATAACTTTGAGGCACTCAAGGATGTATGAATTCTTCGATAAATTTGTTAACGTTGCGATACCCAGAATAAGAGATTTCAGAGGCTTATCTGATAAAAGTTTTGACGGCAGAGGCAATTATACTATGGGAATCAAGGAACAAATAATATTTCCTGAAATCAATGTTGATAATATCAGCAGGATAAGCGGAATGGATATCACGATTACGACTACGGCAAAGACAGATGAGGAGGCATTTGCACTTTTGAAATTATTCGGATTTCCATTTTTAACTAAACAGCAAAATAATTAAAAATAATGGCAAGAAAATCATTAATAGCAAGACAAAAAAGAAGAGAATATCTGGTTAACAAGTATGCTCAGAAAAGAAAAGAACTTAAGGAAAAAGGTGACTGGAAAGCACTTCAGAAACTGCCACGGGACAGCAGTGCCACCAGACTGCACAACCGATGCAGTTCTACAGGCAGGGCAAGAAGTTATTACAGAAAATTCGGTGTTTCCAGGCTTGTATTCAGAGAACTTGCTTTGCAGGGAAAAATTCCCGGAATTATTAAATCAAGCTGGTAATATTTATAAAATTAAAGTATTATAAAATATGTCAATGACCGATCCCATTTCGGATTATTTAACAAGATTAAGAAATGCCATAAAATCTGAAAAAAAATCAGTTGATATTCCTTATTCTAAGTTTAAAAAGAATATAACCGATATTTTGCTGAATGCAAGATTTATAAACGATTATAAAGAAATTGATGCTGATAGCAAAAAATATATATCAATAAGATTGAAATATGCAGGCGAAGCATCAGTTATAAACGGATTAAAAAGAATCAGCAGACCGGGTATAAGAAGGTACGTAAGTTCGGATAAACTTCCGAGAGTCAGGAACGGCTTGGGAATTGCAGTAATATCAACTTCAAAAGGATTAATGACTGATAAACAGGCACGTGCATTAGGTATAGGCGGTGAAGTAGTATGTCACATTTGGTAATTTATTAAATACAACTAACAATTATTCATACAAAGTTATATGAGCAGAATAGGTAAAAAACCGGTAACATTTGATAAAAATGTAAAAATTAACAGAAAAGATAACATTATTGAAGTCAGCGGACCGAAAGGTAATTTATCTTTGGAAGTAAATAATCTGATAGAGTTTGAAATAAAAGAAA
>CAYWMV010000049.1:0-14651 GCA_964459055.1 uncultured Ignavibacteriaceae bacterium
GTGGGATTCATTGCGGCAACAAGCATAAAGTTGCAGGGATACTGAACAGTCATTTTTGCACGTGCAATTGTTACAATCTTATCTTCAAGCGGCTGACGCATTACTTCAAGAACATTCTTCTTGAATTCCGTAAGTTCATCAAGGAATAAAACTCCGTTATGAGCATAGGAAATCTCGCCGGGCTTTGCATTGCTTCCTCCGCCAACAATCGCAACATCGCTTGCAGTATGATGAGGCGAGCGGAAAGGACGCGTTAAAATTAACGG
This sequence comes from uncultured Ignavibacteriaceae bacterium, assembly GCA_964459055.1. Taxonomy (GTDB): domain Bacteria; phylum Bacteroidota; class Ignavibacteria; order Tepidaquicellales; family Tepidaquicellaceae; genus Tepidaquicella. The sequence continues at coordinate 267 of CAYWMV010000049.1, forward strand.
CGTATCACTGCCGAGAAATCCTGCAATGGAATGAATCTTTGTTGTTTCAAGGGCTTCTTCAATCGTGAGCGGCGGCAGTATTGAAGGCAGACGTTTTGCAAGCATTGTTTTTCCCGAACCGGGAAGACCTATCATCAGTATGTTATGTCCGCCTGCTGCGGCAACTTCCATTGCCCGCTTTACTTCTTCCTGACCTTTGACGTCGGCGAAATCAATCGGATATTCGCCGTCTAAAGAAAATAATTCTTCAATATCCGCTCTGTATGGCTCCGGTTTTATTTCTCCGTTCAGAAATAATATTATGCTTCTTAAATCTTCAAAAGGATATACTTCAATATCTTTTACTATTGCCGCTTCTTTGGCGTTTTCTTTCGGAAGAATAATGCCCGCGAACTTTTTTGCTTTTGCCTCAAGCGCAATCGGCAATACTCCGGGAACTTTCCTCAACTTTCCGTCGAGAGAAAGTTCTCCTATGAAAATATACTCCTTGATGTTTTCGGAATTAATCTGTCCCGAGCCGTGCAGAATTCCTATCGCTATGGGGAGGTCAAAACCCGCTCCCTCTTTTTTAATATCGGCAGGGGCTAAATTCATCGTTATCCTTTTTGTAAACGGAAACATATAGCCTGAATTCTTTATCGCCGAGGTTACCCTGCTGCGTGATTCCTTTACGGTGCTGTCGGGAAGACCTACCATTAGAAATGTGTGCTGCCCGTTTTCTACGTTCGTTTCAACTCTTACGGTGAATGCATCTACCCCGAATGTGGTTGAAGTGTATATTTCCGATATCATAAATAATCTAATTTTTCTTTTTGAATATCATTCCAACCGGGACTCCCGAAAATCCGAAGAATTCCCTGATTTTCTTTTCCAGAAATCTTTTGTAATTTTCCGATATTGATTTCGGCTCATTTGAAAAAAATGCAAAAACCGGCGGGGCGGTTTTTATTTGTGTGATATAATTTATTTTGATTTCCTTTCCTCTTACGGAAGAATGCGGTGTTGATTTTATTTTGTTTAAAATCTTTTCGTTCAGTTCGCTCGTTTTGATTTGCTTTTTTCTTTCGGTGTATATCTTAATTGCTTCTTCAAGGACTTTGTGTATGCGCTGCTTTGTTAATGCGGAAATGAAAATGAATTTAAGATAATCGAAACTCCGGAGGTGTTCGTTGATTTTTTTCAGAATTAATTCGGATGTTTTCGTGTCCCTGTCAATCAAATCCCATTTGTTGAAAACCACGAGTATTCCCTTGCGCAGTTTTGCGACTTCTTCGATTATTTTAATATCCTGTTTGTCGAGCCGCATTCGTGATAAATTTAAATCGGGAGTTTTCTTCGTGCTTTCGTATAAAATCGTGGAGTCAACAACAAGAATCACAATGTCACACCTGTCAATTGCCCTGAATGTACGAACGGTTGAATAAAACTCAAGCGATTCCGCATCACGCAGTTTGCTTTTTTTTATAAGCCCGGCGGTGTCTATTAATAAAATTTCCTGTTTGTAATATTTCAGTACCGAGTCAATTGAATCCCGCGTTGTACCGGGAATGTCGGTTACTATATGCCGCTCTTCCTTAATCAGTGCATTTACAAGAGAAGATTTTCCCGCATTTGGTCTGCCGATAATTGCAAACTTAGGTCTTGTGTCTTCTTCCTCTTCGTCTTCCGCGTCCTGTTTTATATCGTGAGTAATCCGGTCGAGTAAATCTGCAACGTTTCTGCCGTTGATGGCAGATACGGCGAAAGGTTCGTCAAGCCCCAGCCGGTAGAAATCGGATGTGTTTATATCACGGTTTGAGGAATCAATTTTATTAACAACAAGATAAATTTCTTTGTTATCAGAATTTTTTCTTAAAACTTTCAGGATTTCGGAATCAACTGGGTGAAGTCCCGTTACACCGTCAACAATGAATATTATTTTATCCGCTTCATTAACAGCAAGTTTAATCTGCTCCCTTATTTGCTTGTTGAAAACTTCATTTGAATCGGGTACAAATCCGCCCGTATCAATAAGAAAAAACTTTTTTCCGCTCCATTCTATCTCGCCGTAATTCCTGTCGCGGGTTACACCGCTTTTCTGGTGAACAATTGCTACTCTTTTTCCGATAATCCGGTTAAACAAGGTTGATTTCCCTACATTCGGCCTTCCTACTATTGCCACTACTTTATGCATAATAAAAATTACTCTTAAACCCCTTTTAATTCAATGTAATAATGAAACCTGTTATTTATTTTTTAAAAATACGGTAATATACGGTATAAATTATTTTAATTGAATTTTAAAGTTTCATCATTTTTCACTATATCCTGTGAAAATCTGTTTAATCTGTGTTTTCAGTGTGCTATTTTTAAGAGAAATGAAAACATTATTAATAGTCATATTGATTTCCTGCAATTTTCTCTGCGCCTGCGGAAAGAATGAAAATCGTCCGGGAATTGTAAAAGATACAGCCCATTCCAAAAAAGAAAATAAATTCATTAATACCGAAGGCGGTATTGTTGAAACAAGGTTTTTTACGCCGCAGGACTATGAAAGAATTAACGTCACTAATAATTCCTATGAAAAATATTTGCGTCAGTTACTTTTGAAACCTCACGGTTCAGAAGTGTTGTTTTATGACGGGAAAATTAAGGAAAATAATAATATATATGATGCTGTTGTGGATTTAAAAATCGGAGATAAAGACCTCCATCAGTGTGCAGATGCAATAATGAGACTTAGGGCTGAATATCTTTATGATATAGGGTTATATGATAAAATACATTTCAATTTTACAAACGGATTTCGAGTGGATTATTCGGAATGGATGAAGGGTAAGAGAATAGTTGTAAAAGGAAATAAAACAAACTGGAAACAGACCGCGTCACCATCGAATACTTTCAATGATTTCCGGAATTATATGGAAATAATTTTTACTTACGCGGGTACGTATTCTCTTTCTAAAGAATTAATACCTGTAAATATGAATGATTTGAAGATAGGAGATGTATTTATTCAGGGCGGATTCCCGGGACATGCTGTTATTGTTGTTGATATGGCTGTAAATCCAAAGAATAATGATAAGATATTTCTTCTTGCTCAAAGTTATATGCCCGCTCAGGAACTGCAGATACTGAAAAATCCAAACGATGAAAATCTAAGTCCGTGGTATTCAGTAGATTTTAGCGGCGAATTAATAACTCCTGAGTGGAAATTTCTTAAATCCGATTTAAAGCGATTCGAAGAGTAAATTCATACTATCCAATTCTCACCTTTGTACTTTAAAAACTTTATAACCTTTAAAAACTTTATAACCTTAACTTTGAATTTTACAATTTCTTAACAATTCCTTAACATTTTGAATATCATTTCTACCAATCTTTGTATAATTTATTTAAAAAACATAAACTTATTATGAAAAAATTAATATTATTTACAGGTATCTTTTTAATTTCGATACTTATGATTTCCTGTGGCAAGCAGGACGGCTCTGACCAGAGTTCAGTTCAGATTAATGGTGCGGGAGCAACATTTCCGTTTCCTCTGTACTCAAAATGGTTTGATGAATATTCAAAAGTTAACACTGCTGCAAAAATTAATTATCAGTCCATCGGAAGCGGCGGCGGTATAAAGCAAATAACTGAAGGAACAATCGACTTTGGTGCAACCGATAGTCCAATGACGGAAGAAGAACTAAAATCAGCCGAGACAAAGAACAATTCCAAGATTTTTCATATACCGACAGTTTTGGGCGCTGTAGTATTAACCTACAATATCCCTGAATTAGACAAACCTCTGAATCTTTCAGGAACTGTCGTTGCTGAAATATATATGAATAAAATTAAAAAATGGAATGACCCGAAAATTCAGGAAGATAATAAGGATGCTAAACTTCCGGATAAGGAAATTGTTGTTATTTACAGAACTGACGGCAGCGGCACCACATATATCTTCACCGATTATCTCGCAAAAGCATATCCTGAATGGAAAGACGCAGTTGGAGTTTCAAAAACTGTAAAATTCCCGACAGGTCAGGGTGCAAAAGGAAATGAAGGTGTAACCGGCTCCGTAAAACAGCTTCCTTATTCAATCGGCTATGTCGAATTAATTTATGCTCTGCAAAACAAACTTAACTATGCAAATATTAAAAATGATGCGGGTGAATTTGTAACTCCCAGCCTCGAAACCGTAACAAACGCAGGAAATGCAATGCTCGACCAGATGAGCGATAATCTTACTGTTTCAATTACAAATGCCAAAGGTAAGGATGTTTACCCGGTATCAAGTTACACTTATCTCCTGGTATTTGAGAAGAACAAAAATCCCGAAAAGGCAAAAATACTTAAATCATTTTTAATCTGGGCACTCGCAGACGGACAGAAATTTGCAAAAGAACTGGGCTATGCTCCTCTTCCCGAGTCGGTTTCAAAGAAAGCCCTCGATGTAATTAATAAAATAAACTGATCCGGAAATTTTTATTGGATTTTTAAAGCAGACCTGTCACAGCAGGTCTGCTTTTTTTCGTTTTCCCGCTATATTGATAACGGATATATTTTTAATTTCTGATTTATAATTGATTTATCTCCTACCAAAAAGAACACTTTAAATATTCATTTTTTTATTATAATTTCTGTAAACACCAAATATATGGACTGGGAAAACCAATTCGACGGCTCTGTTATTGTTTGCGATAAGGAATTGAATATTGTTTTTTTAAACGAGAATGCAAAATTGCTTTTCGATGAAAGCGAAAGAGAAAGCAGCTTAGGAAGAAATTTACTTGATTGTCACAATGAAGAGTCCAATAAAAAAATTCTCCAAATTAAAGAAACTTTAAAGCCAAATATATATACAATCGAAAAAGCGGGTATAAAAAAGTTAATATATCAATCACCTTTAACTAAAAATAATCAGTTCGACGGAATAATTGAATTATCTCTTATGATACCGGATGCAATACCGCATTTTAAAAGAGATTAACAAACTTAAATGTTAAAAAAATGAAAAAACTAATTTTTGTTTTAATGTTTATTTTTTTGATAACCGAATTTTCATTTTCACAAACCTGGGTTCAGAAAATTCAGGGTGTTTCTTTCTGGGGACTTGCTAAAGACCCACAGGGAAATATATATGCCGGGGGGACTTCAAAAAGCATTTATAAATCTACTGATAACGGAGATAACTGGATACAGGTTTTTAGTAATGGCTTGGCAAATATACTTTATCTTGCCTGCGATTCAAACAATAACGTTCTTGCCGCTTACGGAAGTACGGGTGTCTTAAAATCAACAAACGGTGGGTTAAACTGGGATTTGATTCCGGGAAGTACTTTCGGAAGTAATACGGTTAATTCTGTTGGTTTCGGTAAACCTAATCATATTTATGTTGGCGTAACAGGCGGAGGTATCTACAGAAGTACTGACGGCGGAATTACTTTTTCCGATATTGCATTAAGCGGAGTCAATATAGTCACAATTCATATTGACAGATATAATTACAATAGGATTTTAGTTAGTGCTTCTTCAACAACAAATAACGGCATTTTTCTTTCTACTGATGCCGGTGCAACTTACAGCGGCAATTTAACACCGGATATAAATTCGTGGGCATTTATTCAGAAAAGTGCAACAGAGTTTTATTCCGTCGGTACTTCATCCGGGTATCCTGTACTGAAATCAACAAACGGTGGTTTAAACTGGACAACTATTTCAAATTTTACTGCTGCAAAAAGAGGCGGTTGTATGGATCCTGCAGGTAATATATATGCCTCGGGAAATGGCGGTGCTTTTAAATCCACTAACAACGGAGTATCTTTTGTCAATTTTAATTTTACCATTACTGCAAATCATTGTTTATCAAATGGAAACAGAATTTTTGTAGCAACATCAGGAACTTCAAACGGCGGTGTTTGGATTCATACCGATACTACTCTAACCGGTTTAACTAAACTTAACACTTCAATACCTGAAAAATACACTCTTGAACAAAATTATCCGAATCCGTTTAATTCAATGACAAACATAAAGTTTAAGATGTCCGAATCGGGATTTGCAGTAATTAATATTTATGATATTTCGGGAAGACTGGTAAGAAACCTGATAAACGAATATTTACAGCAGGGAGAATATAGTTTTAAATTCGATGCCGGAGATTTACCGGGAAGTGTTTATTTTTACAGAATGCTTGTTAACGGAGGACAGGATTATAACAGTGTGAAGAAGATGGTAATATTAAAGTGATTATACAGCAGTTTTATAAGATGAACTAAATTTACAGGATGGTTGAATTTTTAGAATAATGTTGTTATGTAATACCACATTAAAATCGTAAAAAACGAAACAGGAATACCTATTCCTACCATCATATTTGCCAGTTCGGGATTAAGGTCGTAACTCACTGCCATTACCGCTCCCATAACCATCGGAGGCATTGCGGACTCTATTAAACTTACGTCCACAACTAAACCTCTTCCCTTCAGTATCAGATAAAACAATATTAAAATAATCAAAGGGGCAATAATAAGTTTATAACTCAATCCTAAAAATAAATTCTTAATGTGAATATTTAATCCCTTAAAATTTATTTGCATTCCAACCGAAATCAGAGCAAGAATAATCATTAACGAACCGAGTTTTTGTAATATTTCATTTATTAAATAAGGTACTTCTATCCCTGATAAGTTAATTATCAGCCCGATTATAAAACCTGCAAAAGGAGGATAAATTATAATGTCTTTTATAATTTTTCCGATAGAAAATTTTCCTTTTGAAGCAATTGAACACGTTATAACTCCCCCGGTAGCAAGCACAAAAAAACTTCCCGCCTGGTCTATAATAATTCCTATTTTCAACCCTTCTTCACCGAACATTGCAAGTAAAACAGGAAATCCGATAAATGCTGAATTACATAATCCTGACGTTATTATTAATGCCCCCGTAGTTTTCTTGTCCCATTTAAATATTTTCTGCAATACCATAAAAAATAATACAGAGCAAAGAAATACAATCCACATTACTGTTACAGGGAAAGTCATTTCAGCCGTAAGAATGATTTTTGGAATGTACAGTATCGCAAGAGCAGGAAGACAAATGTAAATAATGATATTATTTAAAATCTTAAAACCCTCTTTGGGAAGAATTCGCGAACGTACAAATAAATTTCCTGCAATTAAACAAACAAAAATCAATACAATATTGCTCATATTCAAAATTAATTTTATTAAATATTAGATACTACACAAAACAAATCCGCAATTATCCTGTTGTTTTTAACAGACATTATTTATTTCCGGTTATTCATTAATATTGTTGATTTTATATTGTTGATGAACTTTATAACTTTATGAATTTTATAACTTTATGAATTTTATGAACTTAATCCGTGAACTTTTTATATCTGTTTTAGCATTATATATAGAAAAGGAGATAAACTATATGAAAGTAAAAAATATATTTTTAATATCAGCAATTACATTAATTTCTTTAGTTGCAATAAATTCATTTGCAAAAGACCCGGGTGAAACCGTCGAAGATTTTTCAATTAATAATTACGACGGAATTACTTATACCCTAAGCAATGTACAGGATGCAAAAGCCGTTGTAATTATGTTCTGGGCAACTGAATGTCCTTATGTTCAGCCGTTTAATGACAGAATTAATGAATTTGTAAAGGAATATCAGAATAAAGACTTTGTGTTCTGGGCAATAAATTCCAATAACACTGAATCTGTTGACAGGGTAATTGAACATGCAAAAATCAACAACTATGTGTTCCCTATGCTGAAGGATAACAACAATGTTGTTGCCGATATGTTTGAAGCAACCCGGACCCCAGAGGTATTCGTTCTAGACAATAACAGAACTATCCTTTATCACGGAAGAATTGAAGACAGCAGTCATAAAGAGAAAGTTACTTCGTATGATTTAAAAAATGCACTTGATGAAATGCTGGCAGGTAAAGAAATTACCGTTAAATCAACAAAATCATTTGGTTGTACCATAAAGAGAAATGAAAACTAAAATTTTATTAATAATATTTTTCTTTCTTTTGGTTTATTCGACTATTGCTCAGGAAATTAAACCCCTGAGCAATCCTGCCGAATTTGATAAGCTAAAAGAGGAAAAACTCGGAAAGGTTTTTTTGATTAACATATGGTCAACCTGGTGCGGTCCCTGTAAGGTTGAGTTTCCAGAACTTGTAAGACTTCATAATGAGTATAAAAACAGCGGTTTTGAGGTTATTTTTGTTTCTCTTGATGTTGAATCCGATATCGAAACAAAAGTAAGAGAGTTTCTTCGCGCAAATTATGTTGATTTTACAACTTACCGGAATAACTTTTATAAAGAAGATGATTTTTTAAATTACATCGGAAACGAATGGGATGGCGCTATTCCTGCTACTTTCATTTATGATAAAAACGGAAATCTCGTAACAAATTTTATAGGTAAAAGAACTTACGAATTTTTCAAACAGCAAATCGAACCTCTCTTGTAATAATAAACATTGTGTTTTATAACATTTTACCGGACATTATAAATTACTTTTCCGGTGGTTACACTCTGTAATAATCTGCCCGCCAGTTTTTAATTGCTTTTTTAATATCCTCTTCAGATAAATTTTCTTTCTTTGCTTTTTTTGCAAGTTCGGGTAACTCTTCATCCGATGCAAATCTCAGACCTATAATCTGTCTAATTGTCAATCTTGAATCAAACGGGTTACCCGTCAGCAAATAATGTCTGAAATTTTCTTCCGCTCTGATTGCTCTGTCCTGTGCCTTAAGAGCAAATATTCTTGTAAAAAAGAAAATGAAAAACAGAATTAAGCCGATAAGAAATAAGAATAACCAGGGTCGGAGTGTTTCTTCCGCATTATATGCACGGATTGTGTAATACACGGACGAAACAAGGAGAAGTAAAATTAACGTAAATGTAACAGTATGATATAGAAAAACGTATCTTCTGTGATTCTTGTAATTTTGTGTTTTCATATTAAAAAATTTTAATATAAATAGAGGTTTATTTATCTAACCTAATTTTCCAATCATCCATCCACCCACCTATCCATCTACCCGTTTACTCATTTACTTGTTCACCCGTTCTCACTTCACAACTATATTTACCATTTTATTTTTAACCACAATAATTTTTACAATATTCTTTCCGTAAATGTGTTTTCTCACAGATTCATCATCAAGCGCTGCTTGCTCAAGTTCCTTGTCTTCAAGATCTGTATCCATTTCTTTTTTTCCTCTTACTTTACCGTTTACCGAAAATACAACTGTAATTTTATCGGCTTTCGTTAATTCTTCAATATACTTTGGCCATTTCTCGTTTGCAATAGTTTCCTGATGTCCAAGCAGAGACCATAATTCTTCCGATATATGAGGTGCAAAAGGAGAAAGCAGTAAAATCAAATTCTCCAGAACAGAAATACTTATGTCATTCAGTTTGTACAATTCGTTCACAAATATCATAAGTTGTGCAATAGATGTGTTAAATTTCATATCGCCGTCTTCTATATCATGCGTAATTTTCTTTATTGTATAATGCAGAAGTTTTTTCTGTTTAATATCAGGCTCGCCAATCGAAATATTCGGATTTATATTTCCGGTTCTGTCATCAATAATCAGCCGCCAAACACGGTTCAGAAATCTGTTCATACCTGCCAGACCTTCAGTGCTCCAGGGCTTCGTTGCCTCAAGCGGACCCATGAACATTAAAAAAAGCCGAATCGAATCTGCGCCGTAATCTTTCATTACCTCATCCGGATTAATCACATTGCCTCTCGATTTACTCATCTTTACTCCGTCTTCGCCGAGAATCATTCCCTGATTGAAAAGTTTCTGAAACGGCTCATTACGTGAAACGTAACCAAGGTCAAATAATACTTTATGCCAGAATCTTGCATACAGCAAATGCAGTACCGCATGTTCAGACCCGCCGATGTACTGATCAACAGGCATCCAGTAAGCATCGTTTTCCTTGCTGCAGAAAATTTCACTGTTTGACGGGTCAATATACCGCATATAATACCAGCAGGAACCTGCCCATTGCGGCATAGTATTTGTTTCTCTTTTTGCTTTTGAACCGGTTTCTTTATCTGTTGTATTCACCCATTCGGAAATTAATGCAAGCGGAGATTCACCTGTTCCGCTCGGTTTGTATGATTTTATTTTCGGAAGCATCAGCGGCAGGTCTTCTTCTTTCAGGGCTTTTATTTTTCCGTTTTCAAGATGAATTATCGGGAACGGCTCTCCCCAGTATCTCTGCCTCGAGAATAACCAGTCGCGCAGTTTATAGTTTATACTTCCTTTGCCAAGTCCTTTTTCTTCAAGCCACTTTGTAATCTTTATTTTTGCATCCGTTGTGGAAAGCTCCGTGATAAATCCCGAGTTAACCGAATATCCGTTATCCGTAAAACATATTTTTCCGTGCTTTACTTCTTCGTAATAATTTTTTAATTCCTTGTCATTCATTTTTCCGGGAATTACAACAGGTATAATCGGTAAATTGTATTTTAATGCAAATTCCATATCACGTTCATCATGTCCGGGTACGCTCATAATTGCACCGGTTCCATAACCCATCAATACATAATCGGCAATCATTACCGGAATTTTTTCGTTGTTTACGGGATTAATTGCGTATGCACCGGTAAAAACCCCCGTCTTTGTTTTTTCAAGTTCCGCTCTTTCTATATCGGATTTTCTGGCAGCCTCATCGATGTACTGAATAACTTTTGCTTTGTTTTCTTTGGTTGTAATTTCATTTACATACGGATGTTCAGGGGCAAGAACCATATACGTTGCACCCCAGAGTGTATCAGGTCTTGTCGTAAATATTTCAATATCTTTCTCGCCTTCAAACTCCGTGCTTGTGATTTTAAATTTTACTGTCGCACCTTCGCTCCTGCCAATCCAGTTTGTCTGTAATTTCTTAATGTTTTCAGGCCATTCAAGTTCGTCAAGTCCCTTTAGTAATCTCTCCGCATATTTTGTTATTCTGATTTTCCATTGCCTCATCGGTTTTCTTACAACCGTGTAGCCTTTTTCAACCTGTTCGGGAACTTCTTCATTTGCTAATACCGTGCCCAGTTCCGGACACCAGTTGACGGGCGATTCCGATATGTAAGCAAGTCTTTGTGAATTTATGTATTCGTATTTTTCGTTTTCCGATAATCCTGACGGTATTTTAAGTTCTTCAATTGGTTTTGCTTTCTGTTCTTTTTCGTCAAAATAAGAATTGAAAATTTTCAGAAACATCCACTGCGTCCATTTGTAATATTTCTCGTCGGTTGTGTTGATTTCTCTGTCCCAGTCATAAGCAAACCCGAGCGACTGCAACTGGTTACGGAATCTGATTACACATTCATCAACTCCAATTCTCGGATGAATCTCCTTTTTTACCGCAAATTGTTCTGCGGGAAGTCCGAATGCATCCCACCCCATCGGATGAAGTACGTTGTATCCTCTCATTCTTTTAAATCGTGCAATTATGTCTGTGGCTGTATATCCTTCGGGATGACCAACGTGTAACCCGTCTCCGCTCGGATAGGGAAGCATGTCTAAAACGTAATATTTCGGTTTTGATTTATCTAATTCATTAAGTTCGGGAGTTCTGAATATTTTTTTTCCGTACCAGTAGTTCTGCCATTTCTTTTCTATTTCTAAATGATTGTATTTCATCTGTTATTTAATAATTTTGTCCTGAATCTCTTTTAACTTTTCCTGTGATGCCATTTCACCGAGAAGTGTTGTCAAATATCCCGGATATTTTTCAAAATACACTTTTCCTTCCGGCAGCATCGGTTTGAAATCTTTTCCAAGTCCGTGAAGAGGATATAATTTTATATGACAATGGTTTACCCCCATTCCTTCAGTTACCATTGCGGTTCGTTCTGTTTTTAATTTTTCATCAAGTATTCTACCGAGTTTTTTTGCCGTTAGTAAAAATTTTGTATAGACTTCATCAGGCATTTCAAATGCATAAGAATCGTAATGATTCTTCGGGATTAAAAGTGTCATTCCGTCGGTGTTGGGGAATAAATCCAGTATGCCGAGAAATTCATTGTCTTCATATACCTTGTATGAAGGAACTTCTCCCTTAACAATTTTGCAGAATATGCAATCGTCCTTGTGATTATATGTGTTTTTTTCCATAATTAGTAAAAATAACAGAATTAATTTTTACAATCAGTGTAATTAAAAATTTATGTCTAAATAGTTAATCTGAATTATTGACCCGGGTTAACCGCTTAAATGTATGTTAAGTAAATATTAGAATTTCTTACAACCTATGATATAGGGAGGTTTCACTCCCCCGTTTCCAATATTTCTTTCGCTTTCTGTAAATCAATTTTATGCTCTTCTGTTGCCTTTGGGTAGTTTAAATCAAGTTCTTTCATTCTTGAAATAATAATATCCGCAACAACACTTCTTGCATACCATTTGTGGTTTGCGGGTATAATGTACCATGGTGCATATTTTGTGCTTGTATAATTAAATGTCTCTTCGTATGCCTTCATATAATCATCCCAGTGCTCACGTTCTTTTACGTCATTGTAAGAAAACTTCCAGTTTTTTTCAGGAGTATCAATACGCTTTAGAAAACGTTTTTTCTGTTCTTCTTTGTTTATATTTAGATAAAATTTCAGAATTATAATACCGTTATTTGTCAGATATTCTTCAATATTATTAATATCATCAAATCGTGTTTTCCAGAACTTATCAAAGTCTTTTATTGGCGGGAGTTTCTGGCTTTCCAGCCATTCGGGATGAACTCTCACCACCAGAACCTCTTCATAATATGACCTGTTGAAAATTCCGATTCTTCCTTTTTCAGGCATTGATTTCATGCACCTCCACATAAAATCGTGGTCGTGCTCTTCCGCCGAAGGTGCCTTGAAACTGAATACTTGACATCCCTGAGGATTTACTCCTGACATAACGTGTTTAATTGTACTGTCTTTACCCGCTGCATCCATTGCCTGAAAAATAATTAATATACCGTACATATTTGAAGCGTATAACATATCCTGAAGTTTTGTAAGTTTTTCTTTACCTTCAAGTAACTTTTCTGTTGCCTCTTCTTTACTGTGGAATTCCCCGGTATCTTCCGGATCATAATCTTTTAATTTTATCTTCCTGTCATGCGGAACAATGAAATTGTTGTGATTCATAGGTGTGTGTTTTTTCATAAAAATAGTTATTCTATTTTATCAAAACAATTTCTTAATAAGAAAATAACTTACTTCCAATTTCCCGCTTACTACTTATTATTTAAACAAGTTAATGAATTTCAATTTAAATAATTCAGTTGTATATTTATAAAACATTTTTTAATTGTGAATACTAAAAATATTTTTGTAAATTGTCCGAACTGCAATAACAACAACACGTTTGATTTTCATCAGTTTCTCAACTCTTCGGTTGTAACCTGTCCTTCCTGCAAAGCAGAAATTACGGCGGGGAAAGACGGAATTAACCAGCAGTTAAAACAATACATAAAAGACAAGAAGTATAATAATGCAATATATATGCATAAGGTAATATCGGGTGATTCTCTTAAAGTATCGAAATCATATATACAAAATTTAAGTAAGACAATGGGGATTGAAATGAAAACGAAATTCGGTTATAAACCGCTTTTTATATTCTCAATAATTATAGGTTTAGTTTTGACTTTTATTGTATCAAATTTCTTTTATCCGAAGTTTGTTTATATTATTGCGAATGATTTATTCGGAATGAAATCAAGAGGAATTACAACCGGTTCTTATTTTGTTGCTTCGATGTTTTACAGTGTTTTAATATTTGTTTTACTGTTAATTAGAAGAGTTATCAAAAATTCTAAACAGCCGAAAGTATCGGTACAAGGAGCGGGGATGGAGCGGGAAAGTGCGGCGGAGCAGATTAAAATGCCTGACCAAAAGGATTTTCGGGGGAATGCATTTTAAGTGCTTGTTTTATTCGGAAGAAAAAGGCGTGAATGGGATATAATCTATTGGTTTGAAATTTGGAGGTAATTTATGTAAATTTAAGGTTTTAAAATTATAGGAATATATGCCATTAAGACATAAATCAGCTCAGAAAAGAGCAAGACAAACCGTAAAAAGAACAGAGAAGAATAAAAAGTATAAAACTCTGATTAAAAGTTCAATAAAGAACGTTTTATCACAAAAAGATAAGTCCGGAGCGGAAGCGGAATTTAAAAAAGCGGCACGAGTTTTGGACAGAGCCGCAGTCAAGGGAGTAATTCACAAAAACAAAGCGGCGAATAAAAAATCTTCACTCGCAAAAAAAGTTAATTCTCTTAAGTAGAAAAATCCGGTAAAAAAAATTTGCCGGTGATTGTTATTTACCTCATTCTATTTTTTATAGGATGAGGTTTTTTTATTTTATTTTTTTT
>CAYWMV010000050.1:0-14499 GCA_964459055.1 uncultured Ignavibacteriaceae bacterium
CGGGTAATTACGATTTTGTGAAAGGAGAAATGCCCGAACAGGGATTCTGGAACAAGTATTTTATACCAATAACCGCAGTAGCTGTCTCGGCTGCGGCAATTATTTTATTTTTTGCAATTAGAAGTAAATAGAAAATTATGAATATATTAAAAGCAACAAATATAATTTTTTTACTGGCTGTGATTTTTATTTTCGGTTGTTCTTCCGCTGAAAAATCTTCAATTAATACGGATGACCCTGAAGAAGCATTTAAAATTGCGAAGGCGAATTTCGATAAAGGGGACTATGCCCAGGCGGTTGAGGATTTTTCATTTATGAAAATTAAATTTTCCGGTACGAACATTATTGATAAAACCCAGTTCTATCTGGGTATGAGTTATTATAAACGGGGGGAATATATTCTTTCGGCGTACGAATTCGAAAATTTAATCCGGAACTATTCTTCAAGTCAATATATAATTGAAGCAAGATATTATCTTGCAATGTCTTATTACGCTTTGTCTCCAAAGTATAACCTTGACCAGACATATACAAAATATGCGATTGTAGAATTCCAGAACTTTCTCGTTCTTTTCCCGGGGGATAAATTAGCACCTCAGGCGGATGCAAGAATTAAAGAGTTGAGAAACAAACTGGCATATAAAGAACTGAAATCTGCGGATTTATATATGACGATGGAAAACTATAAGGCAGCACTCGTTTATTATGAAAGTATTCTGAATGAGTATTTCGATACGGATTATGCAGATGATGCATCTTACGGAAAAATCAGAGTGCTTGTTATAAAAAAATTATACGAGGATGCCTCAAAGGAGATCGAAAGATTCGAAAAGAAATACAAGTCGAGCGAGTATTACAGTTCGGTTCAGAAATTAAAATCGAATATCAGGTAATATGCAAAATAAAATAAAAAAAATCAGTGAATCACAGGTTCAGATGATTGAACTTGTTTTGCCGAATGATACGAACATTCTCGGAAATCTGTTGGGCGGAAGATTAATGCACTGGATTGATATTGCAGCCGCATTATCTGCTGCAAGACATTGTAATAATGTTGCTGTAACCGCAGGCGTTGATAACCTTGCGTTTCATAAACCAATAAAACTCGCAGAAATCGTCAGGCTGAAAGCATCTGTTAACAGGACATTTAAGACTTCAATGGAGGTTGGTGTAAGGGTGGAAGTCGAAGACATAAAAACGGGTGAGATTTTCCATTCCAACAGTGCCTATCTGACTTTTGTAAATATTGATTCAGAAACGAGAAAACCTGTTCCTGTTCCGGGAATTATACCTGAAACCGAGGCAGAAAAGAGAAGGTACGATGAAGCACTAAAAAGACGTGATCAGAGATTGAGAGAATCGAGAGGCATAATAAAAGATATCTGATGCGGGTAACGTTCGGTTGTAAAAATATCGAAAAGAAATTTGTAAACCGTCTTATATTCAGAGGAGTTGATATATCTCTTGAATCGGGTTCTTCACTCGCAGTTACCGGGAGAAACGGTTCCGGAAAGTCAACTCTTGTAAAAATTTTCTCTAATCTTATAAAAGAAACATCAGGAAAAATTTCATTCAGTGTAAACGGCGAAGAAGTTCAGAGGGAAAAATACTATTGCCATACCGGCTTTGTTGCACCTTATCTGAATTTATACGACGAGCTTACTGCTTTTGAAAATCTTAGATTTTTTTCTAAACTGAAGTCCGGCATCAATAAAAACGAAGATGATATCAAAGAATTGCTGGAAAAAGTTAATCTTTACAAAAGGCGAAATGATATTGTGAAAAGTTTTTCTTCGGGTATGAAACAGCGGCTTAAATATGCATTTGCTGTTATAAACAATCCTGAATTGCTAATCTTTGATGAACCCCGTTCCAATCTTGATAAAGAGGGAATAAATCTCGTATACGGAATCGCAGAAAAACAGAAAGAACGCGGGATATTAATAATTGCCACAAATGACAGGGAGGATACGGAATTATGCAGTTCCTTTTTAAACATAGAGGATTTTAAGGGGAATAATAAATCCTGACTATAGTATTTAAAATCTAACACTTACGCTGAAGGAAAGTACCAAATCGGGTAAAATTTTACTATTCCGTATAAAATTTATAATCTTGACTAAATTATTTATTTTTAGTAAATTAATTGTTTTCTAAGAAAAATTTTTTATAATCTAAAAGTGAGAAAATTTGCCGACTATTAACCAGTTAATCCGTAAAGGACGGAACGCGAAAAAGTATAAGAGTAAAGCACCTGCAATGGATGCTTGCCCTCAGAAAAGGGGAGTGTGTACACGTGTTTACACGACTACTCCGAAAAAACCTAATTCGGCGTTAAGAAAAGTTGCAAGGGTAAGGTTAACGAATCAGATTGAAGTAACCGCTTATATCCCCGGTGAAGGTCATAATCTTCAGGAACACTCGATTGTTTTGATAAGAGGCGGTAGAGTCAAGGATTTGCCGGGTGTCAGATATCACATCATAAGAGGAGCAATTGATACAGCAGGTGTAGAAAACAGGAAAAAAGCACGTTCAAAATATGGTGCGAAAAGAGCAAAAGCAACAACTTTACCTAAATAAATAAAACCATTAAATAATTTAAATTAATGAGAAGAAAAAGAGCAGAAAAAAGAGAAAGAATTGCAGATTTCAAATATAATGATGTCCTTTTAGGCAGATTCATTAATAATTTGATGGAGCAGGGTAAAAAGCGTGTAGCAGAAAAGATTTTATACGATGCATTTGAAATTATAGCAGAAAAGACGAAAGGTGATCCGCTTGAAGTATTCAGCAAAGCAGTCAATAATGTTATGCCTTCAATTGAAGTAAGGTCAAGAAGAGTTGGCGGCTCAAACTATCAGATACCGACTGAAATTAGACCTGACAGGAGAACAGCGCTGGCAATCAAGTGGATTTTAACTTATGCAAAGGCAAGGAACGAAAAATCTATGTCAATTAAAATCGCTAATGAATTAATGGCTGCTTCAGTTGGTGAAGGTGCGTCTGTTAAGAAAAAGGAAGATGTTCACAGAATGGCTGAAGCCAATAAAGCATTTGCACATTTTAAATGGTAAAACGAGGAAAGTAAGCAGTAAATGTCAAGAGATGTAAGCATAGAGAAAACGCGTAATATAGGCATAATGGCACATATCGATGCCGGTAAAACTACAACTACTGAAAGAATTTTGTATTATACAGGAAAAGTGCATCGTATGGGTGAGGTGCATGAAGGAGCGGCTACTATGGACTGGATGGAACAGGAAAAAGAGCGGGGCATTACTATTACTTCCGCCGCAACAACCTGCTACTGGAATGACCACAGAATAAATATTATTGATACACCAGGTCACGTTGACTTTACTGCTGAAGTTGAACGTTCTCTGCGTGTACTCGACGGTGCGGTAGCACTGTTCTGCGCAGTCGGTGGTGTTGAACCTCAGTCTGAAACAGTGTGGCGTCAGGCTGATAAATACCGCGTTCCGAGAATTGCATTCGTAAATAAAATGGATAGAGTAGGTGCAGATTTCTTTAATGCGGTTGAAATGATGAAAAACCGCCTCAAAGCAAATGCAATTCCGATTCATTTGCCTGTAGGTCAGGGTGATATGTTTGCCGGTATTATAGATTTGATAAGTATGAAGGCAAGGATGTATAATGAGGAAACTCTCGGCGCTACTTTTGAAGATATTGAAATCCCCGCGTCATTTTTGAATCAGGCAAAAGAATACAGGCAGAAATTGCTAGAAGCTGTATCCGATATTGATGATTCCTTGCTGGTGAAATTTCTGGAAGATAAACCGATTTCTGAAGAAGAAATTATCGAGGTTTTAAGGAAAGCAACGATACAGGTCAAAATTATTCCGGTTTTGTGCGGCTCTTCCTTTAAAAATAAAGGGATACAAAATTTGCTGGACAGGATAGTTGACCTACTGCCGTCCCCGAAAGATTTGGGTGAAATTATTGGTCATCACATTCATAAGGACGACCAAGTAATGAGAGAAATGAGTGATAATGAGAAATTTACGGCTCTTGCATTTAAAATTATGACAGATCCTTATGTCGGTAAATTAACTTTTATAAGAGTTTACTCCGGGAAATTGTCTTCCGGAAGTTATACATACAATGCAACATCCGATAGAAAGGAACGTATAGGAAGACTGCTGCAGATGCACGCAAACAGCAGGAAAGAACTTAAGGAAGTATATTGCGGAGATATAGCGGCGGTTGTCGGTTTGAAACATACAAAAACCGGGGATACCTTGTGCGATGAAAGTGACCCTATTATTCTTGAAAGAATAGTTTTCCCTGAACCGGTGATTCAGATTGCCATCGAACCAAAAACAAAGGCTGATCAGGACAGATTATCTGAATCACTTGCAAAATTATCTGATGAAGATCCGACTTTTCGCGTTTCAACAAACGAAGAAACTTCCCAGACTCTTATATCCGGTATGGGTGAACTTCATCTGGAAATTATTGTTGACAGATTAAAGAGAGAGTTTAAAGTTGACGCAAATATTGGGAAACCACAGGTTGCATACAAGGAAACGATTCGCGAGAAAATAAGGCAGGAGACAAAGTTTGCAAAACAATCAGGAGGAAGAGGACAGTTCGGTCACGTTGTTATCGAAATTGAACCGAATGAAAAAGGAAAAGGTTATATTTTTGATAATGCCATAACAGGCGGTGTGATACCGAAAGAATATATTCCCTCTGTTTCAAAAGGTATTGAAGAAGCAATGAGAAGCGGTGTACTGGCAGGTTATCCAGTCGAAGATGTGAAAGTTAAGTTGCTCGACGGTTCTTATCACGAAGTTGATTCATCTGATATTGCTTTTAAAATTGCTGGTTCTATGGCATTTAAAGATGCTGCCAAAAAAGCAGAACCTGTATTACTTGAACCTATGATGAGTGTTGAAGTAGTTACTCCGGATGAATATATGGGTGATGTAATGGGCGATTTGAGTTCAAGGAGAGGAAAAATTGAAGGTATGAATCAGAGAAGCGATGCACAGGTAATTAAAGCAGTTGTCCCATTGTCTGAAATGTTTGGTTATGCTACTATTTTACGTTCTATGACACAAGGCAGAGCAATATATACAATGCAATTTTCGCATTACGACGAAACACCGAAATCAGTAACAGAGTCAATTTTATCGAATAAATAGTTCTTTTAAATATATGGGTCAGTTCCCGGTTGTTCCGGGAATGGAACTCGTCGATCAGGTACACAAAACGCTCTATAAAACTTTCTCAGTAGAAAGTTTATAAGGAAAAAAGTTTATAAAGTAAAAATCGGCAAATGCATAAATACTTTAAGAACTTTAAAAACTTTATGAACTTTCGACTGAGTAGTTCCCGGGTCTGGGTCAGTAGCTCAGATGGTTAGAGCGCGTGCCTTATAAGCACGAGGTGGGAGGTTCAATTCCTCCCTGACCCACAACACAGTAAAAAGTCTGTAATGTTGAAAGTAAAAAGAAAAAAATAATCAACATTACAAACTTAACAAACATTTTAAACTTTTAACTAATTAAATAAAAGGAGAAACATTAAAAATGGCCAAAGAAAAATATGACGTCAGTAAACCTCACGTTAATATTGGAACCATCGGGCATGTCGACCACGGAAAAACCACGTTGACCGCTGCCATAACTATGGCTCTTGCTAGAAAAGGGAATGCAAAAGTCAAGAAATTCGACGAAATAGATAAAGCCCCGGAAGAAAGAGCAAGAGGAATCACGATTGCTACGGCGCACGTCGAATATGAAACAGACAACAGGCACTATGCGCACGTTGACTGTCCCGGACACGCAGACTATATCAAGAATATGATTACCGGTGCCGCACAGATGGACGGTTCAATTCTTGTGGTTGCTGCTACAGACGGTCCCATGCCGCAAACTAGTGAGCACGTTCTTTTAGCAAGACAGGTTGGAGTTCCTTCAATCATTGTTTATTTAAATAAGGTTGATGCAGCTGACCCTGAACTGCTTGAACTCGTAGAAATGGAAGTCAGAGAACTCTTGACGAAACACGGATTCCCTGGTGACGAAGTTCCTATCATAAGGGGAAGTGCATTGAAAGCTATGGAAGCCGGATTAGATGAAGGCGTGAAAATGGACGATCCGAGATTCGATTCTATCTGGGAACTTATGAAAGCCGTAGATGAATATATTCCACTCCCGCAAAGAGATGCAGATAAATCATTCTTAATGCCCGTCGAAGACGTATTCTCAATCACCGGCCGAGGAACTGTGGCTACCGGAAGAATTGAAAGAGGAAGAGTGAAAGTAAGTGACGAAGTAGAATTAATCGGACTTGGTCAGCACAAAAAGACCGTAGTAACAGGAGCAGAAATGTTCAACAAAATGCTCGATGAAGCAATCGCAGGATATAACTGCGGATTGTTATTAAGAGGCGTCGATAAGAATGAAATCGAAAGAGGTATGGTGCTTGCGAAACCCGGTTCAATTACCCCGCACAAAAAATTTGAAGCACAGGTTTATGTTCTTTCAAAGGAAGAAGGCGGAAGACATACTCCGTTCTCAACGCATTACAGACCGCAGTTTTATTTCAGAACTACCGACGTTACAGGTGAAGTATTATTACCGGAAGGTGTTCAGATGATTATGCCGGGCGATAACGTGGAGAAACTTATTATTCATCTTATCTCTGAAATCGCTATGGAAGAAGGTCTGAAATTTGCAATTCGGGAAGGCGGCAAGACCGTAGGCGCCGGTATAGTTACGAAAATTCTCGAATAAAATATTTTTTCATCAAAGCATTTTCAGGATGCGGTTCGTAAATTATTACGGACTCTTTCCTGTTTACGCAGCGATATAAAATTTAATTGAATTAAAGTGGCGACTCAAAAAATTAGAATTAAACTTAAATCATATGACCACACATTGCTCGATATATGGACTGCCAAAATTATTAAAACTGTAAAGTCCACAGGAGCAATTGTGAGCGGTCCTATCCCGCTTCCGACGAAGAAAAATGTATATACCGTATTGAGGTCACCTCACGTTGATAAAAAATCACGCGAACAGTTCGAAACGAGGTCTCATAAAAGATTGATTGACATCCTGAATTCATCGAACAAGACTGTAGATGCGCTTACTAAACTCGACCCTCCGGGCGGAGTAGATATTGAAATTAAAGTTTAATTACTGTTAAAAAATTAAATAGTTTGAAAAATAAATGATTGGCTTATTAGGAAAAAAAATAGGAATGACAACCTATTTTGAGGAATCCGGTAACGCTATACCATGCACGGTAGTCGAAGTTGGTCCTTGTACTGTTACACAGATAAAAACCAAGACTAAGGACGGATACGATTCCGTTCAGTTTGGTTTCGGTGTAAAAAAAGAAAAAAATACGACTAAACCAGTACGCGGAAAATTTGCGAAACTGAAATTACCTGTCCCCAGATATATAAGAGAAATAATAAATTATCCTATAGACGGTCTGGAAGTTGGTTCAACCGTAAAAGTAGATTTATTTCAACCCGGTGAAACTGTAAAAGTAACCGGAATATCAAAAGGTAAAGGTTTTCAGGGCGTTGTAAAACGTCACGGATTCGGCGGCGGTGTGAGAACACACGGCCAGAGCGACCGTGAACGCGCTCCCGGTTCAATTGGCGGCTCTTCATATCCGTCAAGAGTCTGGAAAGGACAGCGTATGGCTGGCAGAATGGGTGGAAAGAAAATCACCGTTCGTAACCTCAAAGTTGTAAAAGTCATTCCCGATTCAAATTTAATGCTCATTAAAGGAGCAATTCCCGGTGCAAATACCGGATTTATAGAAATCTATAAAATTGCATAATGGAATTTAAAGTATATAAAATAGATGGAACAGAAAGCAGCGAAACGGTAAATCTGCCCGAAGATATATTCGGAGTGGAACCTAATCAGCACTTGCTGTACCAGGCAGTTAGAACATATTTGTCAAATAAAAGGCAAGGGACAAGCAAGACTAAAGAGAGAAATGAAATCAGCGGCGGCGGAAAGAAACCATACAGGCAGAAGGGAACCGGAAGAGCCCGTCAGGGTACAAGCCGTTCACCCCTTCACAGAGGCGGCGGACGAATCTTCGGACCAAAACCTCACAGGTATATTCTTTCAATGCCGAAAAAAGCGGCTAAGCTTGCCAGAAAAAGTGCTTTGAGTCTGAAAGCAAAAGAAAATGAAATTATGATAATTCAGGATTTCTCTTTCGACGCACCAAAAACGAAAGATCTATTCGGAATTCTCAAATCTCTGAAACTCGACCGGACGAAGACACTCTTTTTACTATCGGCAAAAAATGACCCGTTGTACAGATCCGGCAGAAATATTCCGAAACTGAATGTAATGATTTCCGAACAGGCGGCTACGTATGATATACTTAATAATAAAATGCTTTTAATACAGAAATCAGCGATTGACCCCTTGTGCAAATCTTTAATTTCATAACAGGATAAAATGAAAGACTTATTAAACAGAAAAATAGTTATAATAAAGCCGTTAATAACGGAAAAGAATACAATATTACAGGAAACTCAGAATCAATATGCTTTTGAAGTATCACGTGATGCAAACAAAATTGAAATTAAAAAAGCGGTTGAAAAGAAATTTAAGGTAAGAGTGCTCGATGTAAAAACTTCCGTGAGAAAAGGAAAAAGCAAAACCCAGTTTACAAAGCGGGGCAGATTTCACGGATACAGGGCAGACCGTAAAAAAGCATTGGTTAAGCTTCACAAGGAAGATAAAATTGATTTTCTTGGAACAACTGAATAATTCTTGAAATAATTTGATAATTTTGATACCGCAGCCGCTAAATAACGGCAGCGGTATCTATCTTTGAAAATTAATGAAACTTAATTCATTAAAGCTTCGTTTAAAAATTTGAAACAAGACATTACACCAGTTTATGAAATTAGGAAAACAATACACAAGCAGGGAAAATCAGTCAACTGACATTTACTTGAAAGAAATCAGTAAAACTACTCCTCTTTCTGTGGATGATGAAATCGATTGTGCCAAAAGAATAAGGCGCGGTGATAAAAAAGCTCTGGATACACTCGTAAAATCTAATTTGAGATTTGTCGTCAGTGTTGCAAAGCAGTATCAGAATCAGGGATTGTCCTTGAATGACCTTATCAATGAAGGTAATCTCGGATTGATTAAAGCTGCAAAAAAATTCGATGAAACAAGAGGGTTCAAATTTATTTCTTATGCAGTGTGGTGGATTAGACAATCCATTCTGCAGGCGCTTGCTGAACAATCAAGGGTAGTCAGACTGCCGCTGAACATAGTTCAACAGAAAAGCAAGATTACAAAAACAATAAGTGAACTCGAACAGCAGAACGAAAGAACACCCAATGTTCTTGAAATAGCAGAGCAACTCGACATGAGTGTTTACGAAGTTCAGGAGACATTGAAGAATTCCGGCGGACACGTTTCTATGGATGCACCAAGCGTTCACGGAGAGGATACGAAATTAATTGATATTATGCCCGATAAAGCCGAAAAAATGCCGGATACAAACCTTATGAAAGATTCTCTGAGAATAGAAATTGAACGCGCACTTGATACTCTTTCCCAGCGTGAAAAAGAAGTGGTTAAACTTTACTACGGACTGGAAAAAGAAAATCCCTTGACGCTGGAAGAGATTGGCGATAAATACAAACTTACACGTGAGAGGGTTCGTCAGATTAAAGAAAAAGCAATCAGACGTTTGAGACAGGCATCGCGTTCAAAAGCATTAAAATCTTATTTAGGACAGTAAAAAAATTTAATTCTTATTCAAACCCGCATTTATCCTGCGGGTTTTTTATTTTATACAAAAACTTGAATTAATCAGACATTTCTATTAAGCAGGGAAACCTGCTTTATCTTCGTCTATTTTTTTAGACTTACAAGAGAATCGAGAATAGATTGTGTTTTCGGATTGGGATTAATTTTCATAATCTTCTCGTATAATTCTATTGCTTCTTTTATTTTATTCTTTTTCCTGAAAACATCCGCTTTTCCGCTGAGCCCGTTAACATTTTCAGGCTCAATTTTTATACACTCGTCAAAAGACTTCTCCGCTTCGTCATATTTCTCGAGGCCGATATAACATAAACCAATATTATTCAGATATCCTGCTTTTCCGCCGGGGTCTTTCTCAATTAATTTCACTAAAATTTCAATTGATTTCTCGAACTCGTTTTGCTGGAATAATTTGTAAGATTGCTCCTGAAGCGAAGAAAGTTCATAATTAGGAAGGATATTTTTATCCGGCATTTTTCCGCTCTCTTTTGACAGTTTCAGCTGCATCAGTAAATCAGCGGACCCTCTGTAATTGAAATCGATTGTCTGAAGTTTCTCCAGGTTTCTTATTGCTTCGTCTATATTACCTTTTGTTTTGTATAGGACTGCAAGTTGAAAGTATCCGTCAGGTGCCAGTGAATCGATTGCAATACCCTTTTTTAATCTGTATTCGGCAGAATCATAGTTCCCTTTTAACAGATACACCAGCCCGAGATTATGGTTTGCGAGTATATTGTTCTCCCTGATTTCAAGAGCCATGAAATATCTTTTTGCTGCCTCATCGAAATTTTTGTTGTTAGCATAAATATTGCCCGAGTTTACCAGTAATACTGTCCCGTCTATTCCTTCACCTGTTGAATACAAAGCATTGTTCGACTGCCAGTCTTTGTTCCTTTCAAATGTTAAATATGAAAACAATAATATTATTACTGAAAAAACTGTCGTCAGAGATTTAAAATATTTTCCGCCTGCGGTTTTATACAAAACGAAACAGACTAACAGTGATACGATAAAGGATGTCATATAAAGAAATCTTTCAGCCATTAAATTCATTGTCTGTATGATATTCAATACCGGTATCAGTGAAACCAGGAAAAAGAAAATGCAGAAAGACAACACTCCGTAGGATTTTCTCAGGAGCCAGCCGGTTATAATAAGAGCAATAACAAAAGCAGCCGATAGGATAAACATAATGTCTGCTGCTGACTTTACATCGGATATAACTCCGTTATAATGATATATAAGATTTACGGGCAGAAACAGTAATTTAAAATAGACAGGAATTGTTTTCAGCATAGTACCGAAAATCGTAAAGAAATCCGTACCGTAAAAATATAAATATTTTTCACGCTCGGGGACGTCAAGTAACAGCATATATCTTATAACGAAATACAATAAAGTCAATCCGATGTAATAAAGATAAACTTCATAATTGGATGATATTTTTTTGAAATCAAGTCTTCTGTAAAAGTAATCATATAAAAATAAAATCACAGGCATTGTAATTATCATTTCTTTTGACAAAAGTCCTAAGCAATAAAATATTAGTGACAAAATCAGGTACTTGGTTCTCCCTTGGCTAAGATGGCCGGAGGATACTGATTTCTCCTTTTCGGTGTATTTAACGTAAAAAAGAAATGATGCAAAAAAGAAAAGTGTAACAATTGAATCCGTTCTTCCGCTTATCCAGGAAACCGCTTCAGTATGAATTGTGTGAACTGCAAATATCATTGTCCCGATAAAACTTATAAATACGGATTTTTTATTTTTTCTGAATAATTGTTCAAGTATCAGGAATAAGAGTATTGAAGATATAATATGTATGAAAATATTTGTCAGATGAAATCCAAACGGGTTTAATCCCCAGATTGCATAATCGAGAGTATATGAAGCAGAAACGACAGGTCTGTAATATCTTCCTATAACTTTATGAAATCCTTCATCAGCAGTGAAAAATTTCGGTATGCCGGATAACGACTGTATCGAAATATTGTTCTGAACAACACTTTCATCATCGAATACAAATTCACCGTTCAGTGAATTATAGTAAATACCGAAGGTCCAGACCGATATTATAAGTAAAGCGAGATATTTGTTCATATTATAATTTTGTTGCCACCACTACGGTGGATTTTATTGTCTCAAATGTTCCGCCTTTGTCATCAACTGTTTCTATAAAGAGTATATAAATTCCAATCCTGAGTTTTTCACCGTCGTCATTCAAACCGTTAAATATTATTTCGCCCTCGGAGCCGCTGTAAAGATTGTTAAGCAATGTCCTGACAAGCCTTCCTTTTACGTCAAATACTTTCATTCTTACCTGCGATGCTTTATAAGGCAGGGAATATTTGATAATCGTGAAGTCCTCGAAACCGTCACCGTCCGGTGAAAAAGGATTAGGGGAAACGGTTATTTTTCCTGTGCTAAGCGGTATTGTTGTGTAAATACTGTTTCTTTTCATCGGAGTTCCGCCAAGCGGGTCTGCACAACTGCTCCAGTTGCCTGAATTCCCGGGTAAATTCGGATTAATCCTCTCAAGAGAATATCCTTTTTCGTCCGGAATGTTGGGACTATGCCATTTCGGACTGTATGTTACTTCTTCGATAGTATTATTGGAAGCATCAACAATTTTGACTAATTCTCCGTCATTTGAAAGTGAGAGGCTTTTTATGATTAACTTGTTCGATGGGTCATAAGTTCTAAGATATGGGAACCGATTGAATATTGTCGTATCATCGGATATGACTATGTATGCGCCGGGCAGAAGCACCTGAAAAGTTGAGTCGGATAAATTTATAATGTTAGTTGACTCCGCGAATTTCCAGCCGCTTATATTAACATTTTTCGAACCCGGATTGTATATCTCAACCCATTCGGCATTGCCTGTCAGCGGGTCGTACATAATTTCATTTATTACTATCCTGCTTCCTGTATAGATTTTTTTTATAACAGTGTTATTTGATGTGTCCTGATCGGGTGCGAATATTATTTTACCTACAAACTGCAGTGAATCCGACTGCGGTATAGTAAATGTTGATGTGTACTTTAATGAATCTTTTGAATTCAGGTTCGGTATGGTCTCACTTTTAATTAATTCGTTAACTGAAGGAATCCCGTTAAAATTAATATCATTATAAATATTCACACTGAAATTTGTTGCAGCAAATCTGGCGGGATTGGAAATCTGTAGTTCGAAAGTCACATTCTCTCCGATTTGTGGAGATGACGGAGTTATATTGAATGATTTTAAAATCAATTCATAATCTTTGAGCGATATGGAATTCTGAAGATTTGGTGTTGCTCCCGCCGGACTTTGTGATGAGCCCCAGTTGGATTGATTGTTTGTTTGTGATAATGCATCAATTCTTTCTAAGGAAATATTACTTCCTCCTCCCCATGAATTAGTATATGTTAGAGAATCTATCGTTTGATTGGCCGAATTATATAATATCAGATTCTCACTGCCCGAATTGTTCAATGCATTCCACCCTATAGACTGAATGATAAGACCTGAAATGTTCGGAAATACCTGTCTGATATTTGCCGAATCTTCACATATTATAGCGAAAGAGTATGCACCGATTGAGATTGCCTGTGTTGTGATGGTTCTTATAGGATTGCTTTGTGCGGCATCGCGCCATTTCCAGTTCTGGAGATTAACAGACGTATTTCCGGTATTGTAAATCTCAAACCATTCTTTATTCGGTGAGGAGGGGGAATACATTACCTCATTTATTACAACCTGTGCGTTTAGAAATCCTATTAGAACAAAAAGAAAAATCAATGTATTGAATATTCGCATATCATTTGTCAATATTTTTAATAAAATAATATTAATACAAACTTATTACAATTAACTAATAGTGATAAAATGTACTGATACTTTCCCCTGTCATTTTCAATGATAATTAATTCATAACCCTGACAAGCCGGAACCTAAATGATATTTTAAGGTAGGACAATCTTTTTGCCGTGGCGGATCGAAAGCCCGAGAGGCTTTCCTTTTATTAAATATGAAAAACTGTGTCTTCCGGGGCTATATTATTAGTTTTCAAATTCGCGTAAAATGCAAAGAAAAACCCATTACTAATTTTTAACACTAAAGTCACAAAAAATTTTCAAAAAAAACACTAAAACATTTAAAATACTATATTTCTTTGCGGTCTTGGTCTCTTTGTCCGACGCGGCGGACGTGAAATATTTTTTAGGTTCCGGTATAAATTATAAATTTATTTCCGCTCCCCGAACAGTCTCAAAAGCATCAGAAACAGGTTAATGAAATCAAGATACAACGTCAAAGCACCCATTATTGCAATTTTCTTTCCCTGCTCGGTTCCATAGTCAACTTCGTTACTTAAATTTTTTATTTTTTGTGTGTCGTATGCAGTAAGTCCGGTGAATATAATAACACCCGCATAAGTCGTTATCCAGTATATAACACTGTTTTGCAGAAATATATTAACGACAGTCGCCAGAATTAATCCTATTAATCCCATATACATAAATGTTCCGAGCCCGGATAGATCCCTCTTTGTTATATATCCGTAAACGCTGACGGAGGCGAACATCCCGGCACATATAAAGAATGTTAAAGCAATTGATTCACCCGTAAAGACCATAAACAATACAGAAAAAGTTACTCCTGTCAAAAATGAATAAAACAGGAATGCTCCGATTGCAACTATTGCGGGTATTTTATTAA
>CAYWMV010000051.1:0-14270 GCA_964459055.1 uncultured Ignavibacteriaceae bacterium
AAAATCAAATCCGTTCTTGAATACATCAACAATTCGTCTGAAATGATAAAGAAATCCGGATTCGAACTGAAGGGAATGGGAATTGCTCTGTCGCTGTCTCCCGTGATTACATCATCATTCGGATTTCAGAAAAAAATCTCCGTGGAAGAGAGAGAGGCGCTGCTGGCGGAGGCATCGGATAGCAAACTGTTAAAAATTATTTTTCACTGTTTATTCAAGGCGAGTGATTTTTTTGATGCAATTAAATTTTCCGATTACAAACTCGATACGGTGAATATAACGTTCGGACTGACTCCGGGGATAAATATGACTTTTAAGAAGTAGAAAGTTTATAAAGTTCGTAAAGTTCATAAAGTTCATAAAGTTCGTAAAGTTCGTGAAGTTCGTAAAGTTCGTAAAGTTCATAATGTTCATTAAGTTTGTAAAGGATATAAAGTTTATGAAGATTTAAGGATTGTTATTTACGTCCTGAATCGAGTGGGTTTATATAGATAAGAATCAATCACGTAATGAAGAGTTTATCAAGATTACTGACCTGATAAATTCAGGTAATGACTTTTAAAGATATTACAATAATGGAAAAATCACACGATAATATTTTTTAAAACAATTATTTCAACTGAAATTAAGCATACTAACATCTAAGACCTATTTAGGATAGGTTTGTCTGACTGAAAGAGTATGGGTGTTTTCATTTTTTTTTTTCACTTTTTCTTATTATATTTTATTTAGATGAATTGCTCATTCCATCTTGACAGTTTGTAAAGTCTGAATACTGTAAGCAATTTATTGAAAGATATATTTTTCGTTTTTAAAATGAAAGAAAGATGGATTCAAGATATAAAAATATTATTTTCAGTTCGCGGGTTTATCAGGACATAACTTTAATTTATATCATTTTTAAAAAGTTTACCGTTTATTTATTCTTTTTGTTATTTGTTATTTATTTATATCCCGTAAATGTTTTACCGGAAACAGTTAATACAACTTTCCTCCCCTCGGAACTTGGAATCAAAATCGTTAAAGACAAAGTAAATGAAAATGACACAGTTACAAAGGGTTTCTTCAATTTAGAAGATAATTTCTTTGATGTTGCCGTCTATTCACACTCAAAACAAAAACTCACAATTTATATTAATCAGAGGAACGGAAAATTATCCTTATTCAATGAATATGACTTTGTCGGAGTAAAGTCAATTAAGGCAAATACTATTAATGAAGGAAACTACCCCTATCCTTTAACCGAACTGACAATAAACTTCAAAGACGGGAGCAGTAAAATCATCAGCAATTATCAAATCAATATAAATAATGAATTTCCGTCAAATATTTTGATTGAGGATCTGTTCGATAAATCACCCGTTTTCATTTATAATATCACTTGGATAAAACAATGGCAAAGCCAGAGAAGCGGAATACCGCAGTATTACGTAACTGTCGGAGATATTGATAAAGACGGAAAGAATGAAGCAATATACACTTTTTTTCCTATAAATGACACAAGCGGTCCACAATTTAAACCTACAAGAATAGTAGTGTTTGAATATGTAAATGATAATTATTACAGAATAGACTGGGATACGTTACTTCAGCAGGGAGGATTTAATATTGGCAGAGGTATTGTAGATTTTGATAAAAACGGGAACTATGAGTTTATTGCAAAAAGCAGAGATGGTCTCGGGAACCTGACTCAAGGTGTATTTGAATGTACAGGGGAAGGAAAATATAAATTTTATCATTGTGCGTTCGGTACGTCCGATATTTTATCCGATTATGAGATAATAGATTCAGTGTATCATCAGGGAAAATATCGAACCGAAATTTGGTGCCTGTTTAATGGTGAACATACAAGTATAGAACGCTGGCGTTATGATTCAAGGAATAATACTGATTATGGTTTTTATCCGATGTCATGTATGTGGTTTCTATATTCCTTTGTTTACGATATAGCAGTTGGAGATATAGACAGGGACGGTAAAGAGGAAATAATACTCGGAGATACGCAGTTTGGAACGAATTTTATAGATTATATGGATTCAACGGGGATTTCTCCCCCATCCCAAAACGGATGGGAGTTGAAAACGATTATACCGAATATACCCGTAGCACCCGGATTCAGTTATACAAAGGATTATGACAACTGCGGATACCCGGAATTTACCGTCACCGGAGTAGGCAGCGGTTCCGGATGCATTGCAACACTGAAGCATAACGGCTCACCGGGCCAGAACCAGTTTCAGGTTATGTGGTGGGATACTTCAAATGTATTTGCAGGACCTAATATGGATATTGACACAGGATATATAGATAATTATTATTCTATATTGTATCCGACTGACAATAACTATTATCATATTATAATACTACATCTATACACATTTTCCCGAAACGGAATATATACATTTGCGAGGACATCTACATACTATAAAGATTCAACTTCTACCGTACATGCTGCATTATTCGACATAGACAATGACGGCAAGCAGAATGTGGTTACAGCCGGAGCAATTAATCCGCCGGGAATACAGGGTGTTCACCCCTGCTTTTTCGTATTTGAACAACTCGGAACTATAGGGATAAAACCGATTGGAACGGAGTCACCCAAATCATTTGAATTAAGTCAGAATTATCCGAACCCCTTTAATCAATGTACAATGTTCAAAGTTCAATGTTCAATAGCGGGAATTGTGGAAATCAAAGTATTTGATTTATTAGGCAAAGAGATGAGGACGCTTATGAATGAATATAAGCAGGCGGGAACGTATGAAGTTAGGTTTGATGCTTCAAATTTATCGAGCGGAGTGTATTTCTATGTACTTTTTGCAGAAGGAAAAAGAAAAGACTTAAAAAAAATGATAATTACAAAATAAACAGGAGAATTTATTAGATACAAAAATAAGTAAAAATAAAAATATAAAAATAAGGGCTTTGCAGTAAAGCCGTATTGCTTTGGGTATCAGTCAAAAGCGAATTTAAAACTGCATAAAGCAGTATTATAACTTTATGCAAGCCCTTATTATATAACAAACCAATTTAATTAATTTAAATCAAAAAAATTATGAAAAAGACAATTTTTTTCATGTTGTTATTTTTATTAGCGGCACTTTCAGGAATTACTCAGGATAACGATTACTTCGACGTAAATAACATTACCTATATGTCTTCTTTTGACTTTACTGGGGTTTTAGCAGGAAATGTTTATTTTGATTTGAGCGAGATATCAACAGATTATCTCGATGCAGCAGTCGTTTCTAATTATCAAAAAAATCCACCACCTTACACAATTTATTTCAGAATCGGGACTTGGCATCAGAATAACGGTCACGGTTATTTCGGAAATTATCAAACCCCATTTATATCGGGAGCAGAATCTTCTGATATAAACAGAATTAATAATTGCACATTTGTTAAACTACACTCATCCGGTACAAAAGAAGATTTGGTCGTTGCACGGCAGAATAAAATTACGGTTCACTGGAATTACGGATATTTTTCGGGATATCAGCAGGAAATAAACACAGGAGCGAGTATTCTTGAAAAGGGTGATTTTGATTATCAGGATTCGTATGAAGATATTGCTATAAGAAACGGAAATTCGATAATAATATACAAAAATCTTAGAGACGGATATTTATCGAGCAATCCGGTTTTTTCCGGAACATTTCAGGGAACAAAATTTAAATTAAGACAGATAAATGAAAAAATTAAATTGTTTTTTCCGGAGGATGGAAACAATCATGCTGACCTGATAGTTGTTGACGGTACAAATATCAAAGTTTTCATAAATAATGAAATCAATGGATTTAATTCCACACCATTTGCAGATATCAATACTTCTATGAACATATATGCTCTTGAAGTTGCAGATATCAATAATGACGGGTATAATGATATAATTATTGCCGGTCAGGAAAATGTATATATGGGACAGTACGGTGCAAAAATATATCTGAATAATTCAGGGGGTTCTATTAATTCAACTGCTATATGGTCAGTATTTAACAACAATTATTTTTCAACAATTCCGAATATATCGGTGAACGATTTAAATAAAGATGGATTTAATGATTTAATATTTGTTTGCTATGAAAACCTTGCAGGTGTTTATGTCAACTCAACTTCCGGTCAATATTTTGGTTCTTCACCTGATCAAATAATTTCAAATCAAAATTGGATTATTCCGGGAACGGGAGTGGATAAAATCATTACCACAGATATTTATAATATGGGAGGAATTGCATTATTATCTGCAACTTGTGATGAACTGAGGCAAACCTCAATAAAAATTTTAAATGCAACGAATTTAAGTACTAATCCTTCTCCGCCTGTCATTAAAGGAGAATTTATTTATGAAAGCGGATTTTACAGACCAAAAATAAAAATTAATAATCGCGGTGACAGGGATTTTCTGCGATATGATATATATAAATCCGCACCTTCTAATAATTACGTCTGGACTTATACAGGTTCCACATCATCCGGAGAATATATTGATAATACAGAGAATATTATAGTAGGCGGCGGTGTTCCTAAAGAAGGACAGAAAATATTTTACAAAGTCTTAACTATTGACCAAACCTACTTTCAATCTATATATTCAAATATGATTTATTACTGGACGCACGTTGACCCTCCTGATATTTTTGGAGAATATATACCGGGTAAAATACCAGAAAAATATTTTATTACAAACTATCCGAATCCGTTCAATCCGTTAACAAAAATCTATTATAATATACCGAAACCGACTAATGTAAAAATTATAATTTATAATTCTTTGGGACAAGTAATAAAAATTCTTGTTGATAAATATCACACTGAAGCAGCAAATTATCATATAATATTCGATGGTTCGAATTTGTCATCAGGAGTTTATTTCTATGAAATCAGAGCTGATAGTTACAGAGATGTAAAGCGTATGCTGCTAATAAAATAAAATTATTTATCTCATACGATGAATTCTCAATATGAATTCATCGTATGAGTTGTAATCAGGTCTCCAAAAGAGTTTAAATAAAATGCAGGAAGGCTTTCAAGTCCATCAATTTCATAGAAAAGTAAGTCCTGAATTTATTCTTTAACCAAGTGGATAATTTTTCGTAATGAGATAATATTGAATCAAGTTGATTCAAAAGAATTAATAAGATGCAACATAAGTGAGTTTTTTATGTTTCAGAATCAAACCCCTTGCTTCTGTAATCTCTGGAATTCTCCGTTTATAGTATAAGTAATCAAAGTTAGAAAGTTTCCGTTCTCAACAACGCGTTATTGACTGCTGCGATTTTGATGTAAAGTTCCGGGAGTCATCTCATTAGCCGGGGCGAATTCAGGAGACTCTATGGAAGAGCAAATCCCTCAATCGTAAAGCAAAATCCGAAAACTCTGCTGAGCACTTATTTACTTCTTATTAAATTGAATAAACAATATAATAGAATTATATTTGATAATGATTAAAAAAACAGCAAATAAGGTGTTTTCGGGGATTTCAAAAAAGGATATCTGCATCATCGGCGACCTGATGCTGGACATATATTTTATTGGAGACGTAGTCAGAATATCGCCGGAGGCACCCGTTCAGGTATTCGACAAAAGGAAAAGTTTATATAAATTAGGCGGCTCGGCAAATGTGGGACTGAACGTAAAGACGCTCGGAGCAAATCCATTTCTGATAGGTGTAATAGGAAATGACGACGAAGGCAAAGCACTGAGAAATGAATTCAGGAATCAGTCAATTTCGACTGACGGTCTTATAACATCCAAAGACAGACCTACAACATCAAAAACCCGCGTAATATCATCTTCACACCATTTAATAAGAATAGACAGCGAATCAAAAAACGACATAGACAAAAAAACGGAACAAAAAATTATTTCTGTTTTCAAATCAGGAATAAAAAAATTCGATGCGGTAATTCTTCAGGACTACAACAAAGGAGTTCTGACGAAGAATCTGATTCGGGAAATTATCGAAATTTCGAACAGAAACGAAGTTAAAGTATTCGTTGACCCGAAATTTTTCAATTTTTACGAATACAGAAATGTATTTGCATTTAAACCAAACAGGAAAGAACTCGAAGAAGCATCCGGCTCGAAACCAAGAACAGACAAAGAATTAAACGAAATGTGCTTTGAACTGATTGAAGATATAAACTGCGACAATCTGATTCTGACACTTGGAGAGCAAGGAATACGGATATTTGAAAAAACAAAGAAAGGTATTTCAATTGAATCAATAAAAACCCGTGCGAGAAAAGTTGCGGATGTATCGGGTGCCGGGGATACCGTAATATCCACGATGGCGGTTTGCATTGCAGGAGGAGCATCACTGAGAAATTCGGTCTTCATTGCGAACATTGCGGCGGGACTTGTTGTGGAAGAAGTTGGGATTGTTCCGATTGAAAAGAAAATTCTTCTGGAGCACATAAATAACCATCTTTAAATCATGCCATATAATATAGACGATTTTCTGAAAATCCGGAAGGAACTCAAAGACAGCGGAAAAAAACTTGTATTTACGAACGGCTGTTTTGATATTATTCACAGAGGGCACATCTCTTACCTTACAGAGGCGAAGAAACTCGGTGATTACCTTGTCATAGGTCTGAATTCCGACCATTCGGTAAAAAAAATCAAGGGTGAATCCAGACCTTTAAACAATGAATCCGACAGGGCTTACGTACTGGAGAACCTGAAACCCGTTGACGGAGTTATAATATTTGAGGAAGATACGCCGTATAATCTGATAAAACGGATTTTACCCGATTTTCTGGTTAAAGGCGGAGACTGGAAAGAAGATGAAATTGCCGGCTCGGATATTGTTAATAATAACGGAGGTAAAGTGATTGTGATAAAATACGTTGAAAACTATTCCACGACTTCGACAATAAATAAAATGAAAAATTCCAATTAGTTGACGGAAGAAAAAGAAAATATCGAAGTTCCAAAGAAAAAAAAGAAGAAGAGCATATTCTCAAGAATAATCAAATACCTGCTAATATTATTGTCTTCGGTGATATTACTGGTGGTTGTAATTTTTCTGCTTCTTCAGACAACTTTTTTCAAATCATGGATTCTGCATATCGCCCTCAACGAAATCAACAAATC
The DNA here is from genome assembly GCA_964459055.1 of uncultured Ignavibacteriaceae bacterium. Taxonomy (GTDB): domain Bacteria; phylum Bacteroidota; class Ignavibacteria; order Tepidaquicellales; family Tepidaquicellaceae; genus Tepidaquicella. Next base: position 7,105 of record CAYWMV010000051.1, read on the forward strand.
GCTGTCGTCAAAAGAAAGTTATATTTACGCCGAAACGCTCGAGGGCAATATATTTTACAATCTTAAACTTACGAATGTTTATGCCGTTGTAAAAGGTGACACTATGCTGAAACTGAACAGCGTTTCATTTGACCACAACATATTCACACTGCTCGATAAAACAGTTAATGCATCAAACTTAATTCTCGAAGAGCCTCAGATAAATCTCACAAAAATAATTGACGGAACGGACACGCTCTGGAATTTCGATTATCTTCTGAAGCCGGAGGTTCCAGAACCCGAAGATACTTCTAAAGCGGAGTTCGACTGGGTGATAAACGCGGAAAATGTACAGATAAAAAACCTTAATTTCAGAATGCTCGCATTCAAGCCGCAGAATTTACCCATAAGGCAGATTGTAATGAAAGAAACTGATAAGTTCGATACAGATTATCTTGACGTAACGGATTTGAATCTTGAATTCGACGGACATTACAGCAGCGACAAGAAAGAGATTGATTTAAAGAAACTTGCATTCAATACGAATTCGAATGTTGATTTAGAGAGTCTCTCGCTAAAAGCAGAACTCGGGGATAATACAACAATCAGAGATTTTAACCTGAAAACTACACGAACGAATATTCAAATCAATAATTTACTCGTTGAAGATTTCAATATACTGAATGACGGATTCGATTTCGAAGATTTTCAGAACAAGGAACTGAAGCTGAATCTCGAGGCAAACAGACTGGATTTTACCGACATAAAATATTTTATGCCGGATTTCGATTTAGTTAAAGCCGATTACTACGTTAAAATGAACGTTAAAGGGAGGTATAAAGAATTTACGATAAACCAACTGGACTTGCGTGCGGACAGGACATTCCTAAACGTGACGGGAACGGTAAAAGGACTTGATAATCCGGATAAGATGTATCTTGATGTGAAAATCCGCGACAGTGAGATAGACCCGTCGGAAGTAAAACAAAAAATTTCAATTTCTGAAATCCCGGATTTCAGAAATATGGGAAAAGTTTATGCAGATGCAACTTTCACGGGTTACACAAACAAATTCAATACGGTTTTCGACATATCGTCAGGTGCAGGTTCCGCGAAAGGCGATGCGAGGATAGATTTATCCGGAAGGGATATAATTTACAAAGCAAACGTGAACACGAGAAATTTGAATCTTGCAAAGATCGTCAATGACCCGAAAATGAACATCGTTCTGAATTCCGAATTTACCGCTGACGGAGTCGGCACGGACTACAGGACGATGACGGCGAAAGTGAATTACAATCTGACGAACTCGGTCGTTTTCAATCAGAGAATCAGTAAATCTTCAGGCGAAATTAAACTTAACAGAAGTTATCTTGACCTGAACGTAATTTACGCATCGAACACAGCAACCGCAGGAATAAAAGGGAATGTTGACTTTCGCGATATGAACAACATAAGATATGAATTAACAGGAATGACAAAAAGTCTTGACATAGCGTCATTATCCCCGGATATGGAAAAAACCAATCTGAACTTCACATTTGAAATCAACGGCGGCGGTTTAAGCCTGGCTAATCTGCAATCGGGCAAAGGTCCGGACCTTGACAAACTGACGGGAAAATATCTGATTAACATAGAAGAGTCACAGGTCGGGCAGTACATTATCCCGCAGGCGCCTTTAATTGCAGTAATAACAAACGACGGGAGCAAGAAATCCCTGAATTTCGCTTCGCGATTTATTGATGTGTTATTCACGGGTGAATTCACATATAACGATATTCCGTACATACTTGAAAATAACGTAACAAGAATTTCGGAGAAAATCACCGAAAGACTGAATTTAACTACCGCAGATTCACTTAATCAGAAGGAACAGATCGTAGAGGAAGGAAACATCACACAAAAAACAGATTTATATGCTGACCTCGATTACAAAATAATAATCAAGAATCTTACACCTCTGTATATTCTTACGGGCGACAGCAGTTATTCCGTAACAGGAGAAATAAGGGGAAAAATCGAGAACAAGAAAAATATATTTTCATTCACATCAAACGGAAAATTTGAGAATTTAAGATACAGGGACAGCGTCCTGAATATTTCGAACTCGAGATTTGCTCTTAATTTTATCGATAAGAACATAACAAATGATTACAAGGATATATTTACGGAAATGACTTTTTCCTCACAGAGAATCGGCGTAGGAAAAACCAATTTCGATTCAGTAAATATATATGTTTACACAGTCGATACTATTAACAGTTTTGGAATTAAATTAAATCTCGACTCGACAGCCAGACTGAATTCTGACGGAAAGATAGTGTTTCTTAAAAACGAATACGGTATTATATTCGACACGTTGAAACTCGGATATAAAAACTACAATTTATCCAACAGGGATACATTACTTGTAAGATTCATTCCGAAAATAGATACCCAAACTGTTAATAACTTCGTATTCAATGATTTCACATTGAGAGATAAGGGTCAGCGTATAAGAATAAACGGAACATATTCACTAAACGGGCAGAGCGACGTAAACATCTCGGCTGCAAGACTCAACATAGACGAACTTTTCAAACTCGCATATAATTCAAGAAATGCCGAGAGGATTTTCACAGGCAACATCAGAAGAATGAATCTGAATTTTAAAGGTACGCCGGATGATCCGTTATTATCAGCTGAATTAAATACCGACCCGCTGGAACTCGGCGATTTCAAAATCGGAAGAATTGACGCTCTTGTTGATTACAATGCCAATATTCTTAAACCTGACATAGGATTTTTCAATCCGAATAATGAGGGAAAATTATCCCTGAAAGGTTCCGTACCTTTTAAAAATCCCCTTTCGAGTGATTCGTTAATATCAATCTTTAATGAAAATATCGACCTGACATTTAATGCTACCAACTATCAGATGAAAATTCTGGAGAAATTCATTCCAAACATTTCGGAAATTGATGCAAAACTGTTCAGCAATCTTAAGATAGGCGGGAAACTGTCGAGTCCCGATATTAAAGGAGACATTCAGATTGACGAGGGAAGATTCAAGGTAGATATGACGGGTGTAAGATATACATTTAACACGAAACTTGATGCCGAAGGGCAAAAACTGTTTCTTAACAATTTAAAACTGTATCAGCCTTCAGACGAGTCGAGATTTATATCATCAACAGGATATATAGACCTGACGAATTTATCACTTAACGACATAGAACTTATGTTCTACGGTGATGTGAAAGTTCTCGATAAAAAAGTTAAGTTTAATAAACTCGGGATATACGGTGACCTGATTGCAGGTTCAGGAACACCTCCGATTAAGTTAAAGGGCAATCAGAATGTAATAAATCTTACAGGTGAGGTTCTTGTTAAAAAAGGGAATATATTTCTGCCGGGATTTCAGGCAGATGCATACAGCCTTTATTCCGATAATATCACATATCAGATAGAATTAGACACTGCAGGAATAACATACGATTCCGCAAAATTTGTTTTAAAGCATATCCTCGATTCCGTAAAACTTTCGGGAATTTACATTGAAGATCCCTTTGATTATCACTTTTCCATAAAAGATGATACAACAAAAACCGCTCCGAAAAAAAGTTCGGGGAAATTTTATTACAATCTTACAATAAAAAGCGAAGATAAAGTATTTGCACGTTTCATTATTGACGAAAAAACAAAGCAGGAATTTTCAGGAGAAGTAAAAATGAATCTCTTTGCGGATAACATGATTAACAATACGATGGCAGTCAGGGGAGATATTGAAATAGAAGATAATTCAATTTACAAGTTTTACAAGAATTTCAACGCAACGGGAAACGTACGATTCACGGGGGATGTAACAAATCCCGCTCTGAACATCAAAGCAAATTATTCGGGCACGACTACAAATCCCGAGACACAGTCAACCCGGGACGTTGATGTAATACTGAACGTAACGGGGAATGCGCGGAAAATAGATTTAAAATGGCAGGTGTATGTAAACAACGACCCGATTTCCGGCGACCCGACAGACAATGCAATCAGTTTCATTCTATTCGGAAAACTTACGGATGAACTGAACGCATCGCAGAGGGCAAGTTTGTTTTCAAACGTAGGAGTAAATTTAGGTTCGGCTTTCCTTTCTTCATATCTGAATCAGTTTGTTTCCTCGTATCTGCCGTTTATATTAAGCACTGATATAAATTATATGGAGACACAAAGCGGAAATCTTGCCGAGGGAACTGACATCAGGTTCACTGCGGCGCTCGGCGATGCGACTATCCGTTTCGGAGGAAGAATACTCACGGATTTGTCCAATACTAACTTTATGATTGAATACCCTCTTAATAAACTGCTCAGGTTCAACAGTGTATCGAACAAATTCATAATGAAATTTGAAAGAATAATAGACCCATACTCATCCAACACTACTACTACTACAACAGCTAACCGCACCGGCGGAGCACTCATTTACAGAATTAAATTCTAACATTATCAATCTGAAAAAAGAAATAATTGATGTATTCAAAAGGGTCAAAAAACCCATGAAATTCAATCCCCTGCTCAACAGTCTGGGATTAAAGCATTCAAACCAGAGGAATCTGCGCAAGGTACTCAATGACCTTGTTGAAGAGGGTACAGTTAAAAGAGAAGGTAAGTTTTATCTCATTAATAACGGGGATGATGATACTGTTTTCGCGGATGAAAATAAATATGCCGTGGGAACACTGGAAAAGTTCCGAAATTATTTTTATGTCGTTCCCGATTCCAAAACACTAAGAAAAAACATTTACATAAATCCGAAAAAGGTAAATAACGCAAAACAGGGTGATAAAGTACATTGCGAAATTCTGAATCCTGAAGATATTGATTCTCGTTACTCCGAACTCGAGGGAAGAATAATAAAATCTTTCGGCAAAGCCGGAGAAATAAAAGCGGAAGCAGAGTCAATTCTCGTTAGATACGGATTTACAAGAAATTTTCCAAAATCATCAGAAGCCGAAGCTGTAAGAATAATGGAGGAGGCATTTGAAGAACTTAATAAAATACATTCTTCGAAAAAGAAATACAAATTTTCTGACGTTTTCAATTATCTCCAAAAAGGTAAATCGGGAAAAGTAAATGTGTTAGATAATTACAGAATTGATCTGACCGGACTGGAATGTTTCACAATTGACCCTGAAGATGCAAAGGACTTTGACGATGCTGTTTCTGTTGAAAAAATCAAGGACGGCTACATTCTGGGAGTACACATAGCTGATGTTTCACATTATGTTCAAAAAGGAATTGAGATTGATTTTGAAGCATTGAAAAGAGGAACAAGCGTATATCTGGTAAATCAGGTCTCCCCAATGTTACCGGAAGCATTATCGAATGAACTTTGTTCACTTAAACCGGATACAAAGAAATTAACATTCTCGGTACTTATAAAAATTGATAAGAATTACAAGGTAACGGATTACTTTATATTCAATTCAGTTATAGAAAGCAAGCGAAGATTCAATTACGAAGAAGTTCAGGACATTACAGATAATAAAGTTAAAGATGATTTTGCGGATACATTAATTCTGATGAACAATATTGCAAAGGTGCTAACAAAACAAAGATTAAACTCAGGCGGGATAGATTTCGAATCGAGAGAAATAAAATACGTTTTTGATAAGAAAGGAAATGTTGCCGATTTAAGGAACAGGATACGGCTTGATTCAATGAGAATGATTGAGGAGTTTATGCTTCTTGCCAACAGGTGCGTTACGGAATTTGTGACAGATTTGCAGGAAAGGCATCAGACGATATATCCATTTATCTACAGAGTGCACGACTTTCCCGATTCAGAAAAACTGAAGGACTTATCGGAATTTATAAAACAGTTTGGTCACAGAATTGATTTAAAAAATAAAAACGAAATTAAGAGACTTATCGAGAGCATCAAGGGAAGACCTGAAGAATATATCATTAACAGTTTACTGATTCGTTCTATGGCAAAGGCAATTTACACCGATGAAAACATAGGGCATTACGGACTTGGATTTGATGATTACACACACTTCACCTCACCTATAAGGCGTTATCCTGACCTTGTCGTTCACAGAATACTGAAAGAATATTTATACAACAAACAGAAAACCGCAAGGACAATTCGGGAATACAAAAAATCATTACCTGAAATATGCAAGCATTCATCCAAAATGGAACAGAATGCAATGGCGGCGGAACGTGATGTCAACAAACTAATGCAGGCACAGTTCTTATCAAATCACATCGGTAATGAGTACGAGGGAATTATTTCAGGAATAGTAAATCACGGATTTTTTGTTGAACTAACAGAATTCCCTGCAGAAGGAATGATAAGATTTAAAGATATTCCCGATGATTACTACCAGTTCGACGAGAAGAAGCATTACGCAATCGGAAGACGCCGCAAAAAAATATATAAGGCAGGAGACCGTATAAAAGTTGTCGTTATCAGCAGCGATACCGAAACACGAAAAATTGATTTCGGAGTAGCGTAAGTTAATTCAACAAATAAGTCATTCCGATTTGCCGGGATTTTATTATGCTTTTAGTTTGTTCTGATTATACCATTAGCTTTCTAATACTATGAAAAAGGACAGACTTTTCATCAGACCACGGAAGAGCGGAATCTCGCAGAAAACAAGTATTACGCATCAGATTCACAGTGAACCCTGAAAAAACAGATTAACACGGATATTATTAAAAATAAAATAATTTGGTTACGGCTTGTTCGGCAATGAATGTAAAAAGGATTATACTATAAAGTATAATCCTTTTACAATTAAATTATAAGTTTGGTATAATTTTTCGTAACAGTGTCTTATTCGGTAGCCGGTGGTGTGAATGTGCGCTGTGCAAGTTCAGCGTCAATCATCAGCAAGCCCTGACCGTTTCCGTCAATAAGTTTCATTCTGCCGAGAAGTCTTGATGCAGTAGCCTCTTCTTCAACCTGTTCGTCAACATACCATTTCAGAAAACTGGCGAGAGAATGGTCGTTCTCTTTTATTGCCATGTCCATCAGTTCGTTTATTGATTTTGAAATGTACTTTTCGTGTGCAAGAGTCTGCTCGAAAACATCCACGTGCGACTTGAAGTCAACCGGAGGACCCTCAATGGCTTTAAGTTCAATTTTTCCGCCTCTCTCAAGAAGGTAATTGTAAAATTTCATTGCATGAAAATGTTCTTCC
>CAYWMV010000052.1:0-13396 GCA_964459055.1 uncultured Ignavibacteriaceae bacterium
AATGACATTGCGGCATATTTCGCGGGAAAATATTTCGGCAGGCATAAACTTTCGGATGTCAGTCCGAATAAGACAATTGAAGGTTCCGTTTCGGGAATAATATTTGCAATTTTAATTTCAATTGTTTTTTTTATTTTTAACAAGGATTTGATTGAATTTAAAGATGCAATGATACTCGGAATAATTACAGGTGTTATGGGACAGATAGGAGATTTGTTTGAATCCTTGATTAAGAGGTTTAACAACGTAAAGGATTCTTCGGGAATAATTCCCGGACACGGCGGGCTGCTTGACAGGTTTGACAGTCTTATTTTTACTGCACCGCTGATGTATGTTTATTTCAATATTTTAAAATTATAATGTAACTTGATTTGTTGTTTATTTATATTATTTTTATGCAAATGAGATTTAAAATATGATGAAGAAGAATAAATCATCAAACAACAGGAACAAAAATAACAGAAACAGCGGGAAGAATAACGGGAAGGAACATCACGATACTCCTTATTATCTGGAGGAGGAATTTATCGGACAGGAGTTGACTGATGAAACTGTAAATTCTGATTTGTCGGAAGATGTTGAATTTATTAACCAGATTGAGCAGTTTGAAAAAAAATACAGTAAATCAAAACTGATTAAGGTTTTCGACCTCATCGGGAAACCGAAAATTAAAAAACCGGACAGACTTAAAGATGATGAACTGAAAGAAGAACTTCTGCGGTTGTTTTCCTTGCTCGACTCGAAAAAAATTCTCGTGCATTTTAAAAATGATTATCCTCTTAAAATTAAATATAATTTTGTCGTGAACGAAATTATGAATCAGGCAGTTGAATATGTCCCTGATCCTGATATTCATATAAATTTTATTTACGAAGACTTCCATCCTGATTTTGATATGGATGAAGAAGAGGAATGAATACGATTATGTTACTTGAAAGCAGAAAAGGAAATCTGAATTCCGGAATTGTTGATTTTAATCTTAAAGGTACTGATGGCGGGATGTATTCTCCCGGTGATTTTGCATACAGCAAAATTCTTGTAATTGTTTTTATGTGCAATCACTGTCCTTATGTTAAAGCCGTTATCGGCAGGCTTGTCAGACTGCAGGATGAATTTTCTGAAAGGGGAGTACGGTTCATAGGAATAAACCCGAACGATGAAACCGCTTATCCCGAAGACTCACTCGAAAATATGAAATTGTTTTATGAAGAATGGAAAATGAATTTTCCTTATCTTCGGGATGATACGCAGGAAACCGCGAAAGCCTATGAAGCCGTCTGTACTCCCGATATATATGTGTACGATGAAAACAGGCTGTTGAGATACAGGGGAAGAATTGACGATAACTGGAAGGATGAAAGTTTAGTAAGTAAACGGGAACTGGCTGATGCAATAAATAATCTGCTCGAAGGCAGGCAGGTCGGTGAAGTTCAGAATCCGTCAATGGGATGCTCAATCAAATGGAAATGATAATTTAAAATTAAATAATATTGATATGCCGCAATTAGTAATAGTAAGACACGGACAGTCACAGTGGAATCTCGAAAACAGGTTCACCGGTTGGATTGACATAGATTTATCTCCGAAAGGAATCGAAGAAGCGAAAAGCGCAGGTGAAAAACTTGTTGGCTATGAATTCGATAAAGCCTATACATCGGCACTGATAAGAGCGCAGAAAACCCTTGACATTATTCTTGACATAATTAATCAGAAGAATATCCCGGTTGAAAAAGACAAGGCGCTCAATGAAAGAATGTACGGCGACCTTCAGGGACTGAATAAAGACGATATGAGGAAACAGTACGGGGATGAGCAGGTGAAATTATGGAGGCGGAGTTATGACGTTCAGCCTCCTAACGGCGAAAGTCTAAAGGACACCGCTGCAAGGGTGTTGCCGTATTTTGAGGAAAAAATCATTCCTGACCTCAAATCCGGATTTAATATTCTCGTTTCCGCTCACGGAAATTCTCTGCGTGCACTGGTAATGTATCTCGAAAAATTAAGCAGGGAGCAGATACTGGAAACCGAAATCCCGACAGGAATTCCGAAAGTGTATGAACTTGACATAGACCTGAATATATTATCCCAAAAATATCTCTGATGAAGAGTACCTGTGTAAAAAATATTATTTTTGACCTTGGTAATACTTTGATATATTACGACTTTGAATACTTTTATGAAGGCGTCTCACGGCTGGAAAAGAAATTAAATCCCAACAAACTGAAATCTTTTATTAAGGAAAAAAAGTTAGGAGATAAACTCTGCAGGGGCACGCTTGACCCGAAAGACTTTTTCAGAATTCTCAAAAGAAAATTTGATTTGAGAATCGGTTACCCTGATTTTATTTATCTCTATTCCGACATTTTCTGGGTAAATACTAATATGAAGAATTTTCTTGAGAAAATTGTTAATGTGAAAAGATTCAGGGTGTATCTTATCTCCAATACCGATTCCGTGCATATGAATTTTATTAATAAAAATTTTCCTTTTGTTAATCTGATACGGAATAAAGTGCTGTCTTATAAAGTTGGAATGCTTAAGCCGCAGAAAAAAATATTTGAACATACTGTTAAGAAATATAATCTTAATAAAAATGAAACCGTGCTTGTTGATGACCTTGCCGTTAATGTTAAGGCAGCCGTAAAACTTGGTCTTCACGGTATTAAATATACAACTCATAAGAAATTTTTATCGCAGTTTACGAAAATCGCAAGGCGATGAAATTTTACAAAATTTATTATTGGTCTCCTCTGTTTCTTCTTCTGTTCTTTTTTGCGGATTCATCCTTTCCGCAGTATAACGCTGATAACTTCCGTCTTTGCTCTAAATCATCCCTGGTATCTTTAGGTCAATCGTTGATGCCTTATCCTTCGGGAGATTCGTCGGTTACAGTTATTTATTATAATCTTGGTATCGAAATTTTTCAAAATCCGGATTTTATAAAAGGAAATGCGGAACTTCTGTTCAAAAAAAAATTCGGATTCGATAATAAAGTTTTTTTTAACCTTGGCAGTGTTCTGTCGGTTGATACCGTGAAAATAAACGGTGCTCAGGTCAATTTTATACATCAGAACGATAAACTTATCTTATTGGGCTGGAATAATTTCCAGCAGGATTCGGTTTATGAGGTTAATGTTAAATACGGAGGTCTGCCTGTCCCGACAGGATTCGGCAGTTTTGTGTTCGGCAGCCATTCGTCATCTCCTGTAATATGGTCTCTCAGCCAGCCTTATGGTGCGCAGGACTGGTTTCCCTGTAAAAATTCCATCGGGGATAAAGCAGATTCGTCAAAAGTCAGCATAACCTGTAATTCTAATCTGCAAGGAATTTCAAACGGAATATTAATTTCCGAATTAAATAATCTGAACGGCACGAAAACTTTTATCTGGAAAAATTCTTATCCGGTGTCCGTCTATCTGATTTCCGTTGCCGTATCGGATTATTTCGAATATAAAAATTATTTCAGGTATTCTCAGAATGATTCGCTGGAAATCGTTCATTATGTCTATCCCGAAATGTTTGTATCTCTGAAGGAACAACTCGATAAAACTCCTCAAATGATGGAAATATTTTCGGAAAAATTCGGGGAATATCCATTCCTTAGAGAAAAATACGGACACGCTCAGGCGAATATTTCGGGGGCGATGGAACATCAGACTATTACTACAATCGGTGTTTTTACCGAAGGAGTGATTGCTCACGAACTTGCTCATCAGTGGTTTGGCGATAAAATAACCTGTAAGAACTGGCATCACATCTGGCTGAATGAAGGATTTGCTACTTACTCCGAAGGAATTTATATCGAGAATCTTTACGGCAAACAGAGTTATAAGGATTTCATCCGGCAGAAAATGTTTGACGCCCGGAAAGCATCGGGAACACTATATGTTCAGAATATTGAACTGATATCGGAAATATTTAACGGTTTAAGAAGTTATTCCAAGGGAGCAATCGTTCTGCATATGCTGAGAGGTGTTGTTGGTGATTCGGTTTTTTTCCGTATTTTGAGAAATTACGCAAATGATACTGCTCTTTCTTATGGGGTTGCGATAACTGAAGATTTCAGTAGGATTTGTGAATTTGAGTCCGGATCTGACCTTGATTACTTTTTTGACCAGTGGATTTATGGCGAAAATTATCCGAAGTATATTATCGAATGGTCTTATGAAAAAAAGAATGACAATTTCTATGAAGTACCCTTAAAAGTCATTCAGAAGTCAAATTCAAATCCGCTTTTTTTCAAAATGCCCGTGGAAATCCGGATTAAAACCGATTTTTCCGATACTGTCATTAAAATTTTCAACGATTCTTTGATTCAGCAATATAGTTTCACTGTCAGAGGAAAACCTGTCGCATTAAAATTTGACCCTGACGATAAAATCCTTAAAGAGAAATCGGGAGATGATATTTACGAAAAAATTTCTTATAAATTGTACCAGAATTATCCGAATCCGTTTAATCCGAAAACTGTAATTGAATATGAGATTTTTAAATATGATTATGTAAAATTAACTGTTTATGATATAACTGGTCGCGAAATTCGTACACTCGTTAATGAAAAACAAAGACCCGGATTTTATAAACTTGACTTTATACCGGATAATTTGCCGTCAGGTGTTTATTTCTACAGAATAAATTCAGGTGATTTCAGCGATACGAAAAAACTTGTATATATAAAATGATAAGTAAACTGTTTTATTTGATGTAATTATGCTTTCTAACCTGTATTTTGGGGGAATTGATTGAATATCGGTGCTTTAAATAGTCGTTCTAAATAAATGTTAAAAAATTCATTTTTTTTAGTATTAATATATAATATATTATATAGTTTTAATAAATAGTTTTATTCCCAAATATTGGGAAAATTAAATAATTAAGCAGTGGGTATAAACGAAAATCCTAATATTGATACTACACAGCAATCAATGAAAAAAATTGCTGTTACACACCCTTCGGATAATATTAAAGAATATATAAATATTATTCGGGGAAATTTGTTTCTCGTAATAGTAATATTTGCGGCTGCGGTTTTGTCAACGCTGATTTATGTGATGAGCGCCAGGGATATTTATAAAGCGGTTACAACTGTTAAAGTTAATAAACCGCAGGGAAGTATTCTGACCGGTACTATTTTGCCTGAATTTCAGGACTTTCAGAATGACAGGTACATTTCCAACGAAATTGAAATACTTAAAAGTTATAAAATCAGAGAAATTGTAGCAAATGCTTTAATAGATACTTTTAAAAAGAATCCGAATAAAGCCGACTATTTTTATATAGTTAACAGAAATCCCGAAGTCCCCGATGAAATTATAGAGGCGAAATCCCTTATTGGAGTGCTGGGAGGCAGTATCTCCATAAACCAGAAAAGGGGACTTGATATAGTCGAAATCTCGGCTGAAAGCCCTTCGAGATTTGAAGCAAAGTTAATGGCTGACACGTATGCGGAAGCATATCTCGGATACAGTCTTGCATTCAGCAGAAGGGAAGTTACTGCTATAAGAAAATTCCTCGATGAAGAAAAGACCAAACGCGCCAACGACCTTGCGAAATCAGAGGTGGAAATACAGGATTATATGCAGAAAGGCGGCGTAATTTATCTCGATGATAAAGCGAAAAATCTGGTCGACCAGTTAACTACTTTTGAAGCGGAAAGAAATGCTTCCGAAGTCGAACTCAGTACAAAACAGCGTGCTTACGACGAAATCAAAAGCGAACTTGCCAAAGTGGATAAATCATTGCCGGATTACATCGAAGGAAGAATAAATGAACCTGCTTTTAATGAACTACAGAAAAAAGTTGCCGAACTCGAAATTCAGAAAGAACTTGACGCTTCAGTTCCCAAGGATGAAGTCTATAAACAGAAGATTTATAAGGAATATGAAAAGAAACTGGAACCTCTGAAGACTTCGCTCGATGAAAAAACAAGTATTTTCAAGACAGGTATTTATGCAAGTACTCCCGAAGAACAGAAGAATTTGTCAGGAAGACTGCTTGATTTGGGAGTCGAACTTCAGTCAACAAGGGTGAAAATGAGGTCGCTCTCCAAAATGATAGGAAAATATGAATCCGAATTTTCAAAATTACCGACTCAAAGTATTGAACTGGCTAGACTGCAGAGAACTAAGCAGGGAGCGGAAAAATTATACCTTACTCTCGAAGAAAAATATCAGGAAGCGATTATTAACGAAAGGTCGCAGTTAGGAAATGTGAATGTTGTTGACGAAGCCCTTTTGCCTTCTTCACCGTCTAAACCCAACAGGCAGTTAATAATTATTGCGGGATGCGGTCTCGGACTCGCACTCGGTATAGGATTTGCATTCCTTAGAAATTATCTCGACAGGTCTATTAAATCACCGGAGGACCTTGAAAATAAAGGCGTTCCGGTTCTTGCCTGGATTCCATCCGTTGAGGAATTAAGAGAACTGGGCTCTTCACAGGTTGAGTTCATTGTTGCAAATAAACCGAATGCATCGGCATCTGAATCGTTTAAGGCACTTAGAACACGCGTATCCTTCTCAAAACTTGAACAGGACCAGTTAAAAACAGTTTTGGTTACGAGTTCTATTCCGTCCGAAGGAAAAACTACCGTTGCACTCAATCTGGCAGGCAGTTTTGCACAGGCGGATAAAAAAGTATTGCTGCTTGATGCCGACCTTAGAAAACCGAGAGTACACGCTATTTTCGAATCCCAGAGATTCCCGGGATTGAGCGATTACCTTTTTGGTAACGTTTCCCTTGAGGATATAATACGTGATACTAAACTTGAAAATCTTTCTTTTATTACCAGCGGCACTATCCCTCCGAATCCGTCTGAAATGCTCGGTTCCAGACAAATGAGTGAATTCCTTGTTACGCTGAAGAAAAAATACGACTATATTATTGTGGACTCGCCGCCGTTTATTTCGGTTACAGATTCGGAAATTCTGTCAAGACTGTGTGACGGTACTATCGTTGTGATTCAGGCAAGCAAGACACCGATGGATGCTTTCAGCAGAACATTCGACAGAATTATTTCAAAGGATTCCAATAAATTCCTCGGAACAGTTCTTAATAATTTCAATTTCAAGAGCATCTACGGCTATTATTATAATTACTATTATTATTATGCAAGACCTGATTCCTCAAATGTTAAAAACCTGAAGGAAAAAGGTAAAGTTAAAACACCGGAATAATATTTGGACACTAAATTATTTATTAAAAGAAGCGTACAGATTAATGCCTGCCCTAATTGCAATGAAATTGCATCTCTGAGAAGAAGCAGGTCGAGAAGTATTTTAGAAAAAATACTCAAAAAACTGGCTTATTCGCCTTACGTTTGCAGAAACTGCGGATGGCGGGGAAAAATTTTTTCTTATAAAATATCCAAGAATTTCTTCTGGCTGATTTTTTTATATACTGTATTGTTTGTAGCAGCGGTTTTTTTGGTCAAAACATTTCTGAAAAGTTATTTTGGATAGCGGTATAATTAGAAGTACAAAATCCTGGTTCGTGATGCGTACTAAACCCAGAAACGAATTTAAGGTCTTTGAACAGATTATCAGCAAAGATATTGAGGCATTCCTGCCGAAAGTGGAAAGAATCAGAATCTGGTCTGACAGAAAAAAGAAAATATTTGTTCCGCTGTTTCCGAGTTATTTGTTTATTTACGGGGATAATAATGAAAGACTGAATGCAATATCAAATACAATCGGAGCAATGGGCTATCTGATGTACAGAAAAAGACCTGCGGTAATTACGGAAAAGGAAATAGAAAATATTAAAATTTCTTTGATTGAACCGGACAGAATTAAAGTTGAAGAGATTCAGATTACTGAAGGCGATACGGTGGAAATAACTTATGGACCGTTTATCGGACTTACGGGAATTATTAAGGAAATCAGAGGAAGTTATAAATTAGTGGTCAATATTACAGAATTAAGCGCCTCGCTTAATATCGAATTAAATGCATCTGAAGTAAAGTTATTAAAAAAATCAAATTAAAAATTATGAACCTCAAGGAAAAAATCAAAAAAAACAAGTTTACTGTAGGTATCGTGGGACTGGGTTATGTGGGTTTACCGCTCGCTCTGGAGTTTGCAGAAGGAAAAATTCCTGTGCTTGGTTTCGACCTCGATGTTAAAAAATCAGTTTCGATTAATGAGAAAAATGAATCTTACATAAAACACATTCCTTCCGAAAGGATTAAAAAATGTGTCGAATCGGGATTCCTGAAAGCAACATCGGATTTTAAGAATCTTAAAAAACCGGATATTCTTATCATTTGCGTCCCGACACCTCTGAATATTAACAGGGAACCGGATTTAAGTTTCGTGTTTAATTCGGCAGAGGAAATTGCAAAGCATTTAAGAAAAGGACAACTTGTTACTCTTGAAAGTACAACATATCCTGGCACAACTGACGAAGACCTCGTGAAAATTCTGGATGCCTCGGGATTGAAAGTCGGTAAGGATTATTATCTTGCTTTCTCACCCGAACGCGAAGACCCGAATAATCCTAAATTCAATACCGCGACTATTCCTAAGGTAGTCGGAGGAATTACGAAAGAATGTACTGAACTTGCCGTGATGGTATATGAAAAAGTTATTCATCAGGTTGTTCCTGTTTCAACTGCGCGTGTTGCCGAAGCAACTAAACTGCTTGAAAATATTTACAGGTCAATCAATATTGCCCTCGTTAATGAAATGAAAATGGTATTCGATAAGATGAATATTGACGTATGGGAAGTAATAGAGGCTGCTGCCACGAAACCGTTCGGATTTACACCCTTTTATCCGGGTCCGGGGCTCGGAGGGCACTGCATTCCGATTGACCCTTTCTATCTTACCTGGAAGGCACGTGAATATGAAATTTCAACTAAATTTATCGAACTCGCAGGCGAAATCAATACTTATATGCCGTACTACGTTGTTGAGCGTGTTATGCACGTAATGAACGAAAATAGAATCTGCCTGAAAGGTTCGAAAATCCTTTTGCTCGGGCTGTCTTATAAAAAAGATATTGATGATTTGCGCGAATCACCCTCTCTGAAATTAATTGAAATACTTCAGGATAACGGAGCAGTTGTTGATTATAATGATGACTATACTAAAGAAATACCGAAGTTGAGGAAATATAAATTTAATAAAAAATCTGTTAAATTAACGGCAGAAAATATAAAGAAATATGATTTGGTTTTGCTTTCCACCGACCATACATATTATGATACACAATTCATTGCAAAGCACGCAAAAATTATAGTTGATACAAGAAATGCATTTAAAAACGTAAAAAGTAAAAATATCTACAAAGCATAAAATTGAAAACAGCATTAATCACAGGAATCACGGGTCAGGATGGGAGTTATCTTACTGAAATACTGCTGAATAAAGGATATACCGTCCACGGTCTCATCAGGAGAAGCAGTTCGTTTAACACAGGCAGAATTGACCATATATATAATAATCCGGAAATATTGAATAAAAAATTGTTTCTTCACTATGGCGATGTTACAGATACAAGTAATTTAAACCGTCTGCTGGAAAAAACTCACCCGGTTGAAATTTATAACCTTGCGGCACAAAGCCACGTCAAGGTTTCATTCGAAATTCCCGAATATACCGCGGAAGTGGATGCTGTCGGTACTTTGAGATTTCTGGATGCCATCCGTGAAACGGAAATAAAAACAAAATTCTATCAGGCATCAACAAGCGAACTCTACGGTAAGGTTCAGCAGATACCGCAGGATGAAAAAACACCGTTCTATCCCAGAAGTCCTTATGGCGTAGCAAAGATATACGGTTACTGGATAGTGGTTAATTACAGGGAAGCGTATGACCTTTTTGCCTGCAACGGAATTTTGTTCAATCACGAATCACCGAGGCGGGGAGAAACTTTCGTAACACGGAAAATCACACGCGCCGCAGCAAGGATATTGCTCGGTCTTCAGAATAACCTGTCGCTCGGAAATCTCAATGCAAAAAGAGACTGGGGATATGCCCCTGAATATTGCGAAGGTATGTGGAGAATTCTGCAGCAGGATGAACCCGAAGATTTCGTTCTGGCTACCGGCGAAACTCACACCGTCCGCGAATTCGTGACGGAAACTTTTTCCTGGCTCGGAATTGAACTCGAATGGGACGGGAAAGGGAAAGATGAAAAAGGAATTGTGGAAAAAATTGACAGGGATTTGCTTGAAAAAAGAATTGACTGGTCTGAAAATATTTATAATCTGAAACTCAACGGAAAAATTAAAAAGGGAACTACTGTAGTTGAGGTTGCTCCTCATTATTACCGTCCGACTGAAGTTGAATTATTAATCGGTAATTCGAAAAAGGCAAAGGAAAAACTCGGCTGGGAACCGAAAGTAAGATTCAAAGAACTCGTTGATTTGATGATTGAATCCGATTTTAAAAAAGTTTTGCAGAGAGGATATTAAAAATCGGAGTGGATATTAAAATACCGGTTTCAAAACCGTATTTAACGCAGGAAGAGGAAAATGCTGTTAATGAAGTCCTGCGTTCCGGCTGGATTATGCAGGGCGAAAAAGTTGGAGAATTCGAAAGGAAGTTCTGTGAATATACCGGTTCAAAATATGCGGTTGCGGTCTCAAGCGGAACGGCCGCTTTGCACCTTGCTCTTATTTCTGAAGGGATAAAAGAAAATGACGAAGTAATTTGCCCGTCTTTGAGTTTTATCGCTACCGCAAATTCAATAAAATTTGTTAATGCAAAGCCCGTTTTCTGCGATGTCGAAAAACATAATGTAATTATCAGTCCCGGAGATGCGGAAAAATTAATCACAGAAAAAACAAAAGCAATTCTTATTGTTCATCAAATTGGATTTTCCTGCGATATTGACGGATTTAAAAAACTTTCTGAAAAATATAAACTGAAATTAGTTGAAGATGCCGCCTGTGCTATCGGAAGCAGATACAAAGGCAGGAAAATCGGAGGCGATTCTTCCGTTGCTTGCTTTTCATTCCATCCGAGAAAAATCGTCACAACGGGTGAGGGTGGGATGATTACTACAAATAATGAAAATACTTATAATAAAATCAGGGCGCTGAGAAATCACGGAATATCGGATGCTCAGTTTATTTACAACGGATATAATTACAGAATGACCGATATACAGGCAGCAATCGGAATTATACAACTTTCAAGAATGGATAAATATCTTGAAAACAGAAAAATGATTGCTTCAATTTATGATGATTTTTTTGATAAGGACGGAAGGTTTATTACAATAAAAAATAAAAAATTCTCGGATACAAATTATCAGTCATACTGCGTATATATAAAACCTGAATCCGGAATTAACATAAACGGATTAATTGAAAAAATGAGCGATTGCGGAATATCTTTGAGGAAGGGGATTACTGCAATACACAAACAGAATTCGTTCTGTGAATTCAAAGATTTAAAACTTGTCAATACGGAAGATATGTCCGGAAATTCTATTTTACTTCCGCTTTATTATCCTATGGAAGAAAAAGCAATCAAATATATTCTTGAGAAACTGAAAACAATATTAAATTAAAATTTTATATTATGAAAGTACCATTATTAGATTTAAAAGCACAGTACCAAACGATTAAAGAAGAAATAAATAAAAAATTAATTGCGGTTGCAGAATCGCAGTATTTTATTCTCGGAAAAGAAGTGCAGGAACTCGAAAAGACAATTGCGGAATATGTGAAAAGTAAATTTGCGATTGGAGTGTCATCCGGAACGGATGCACTGCTGATTGCATTAATGGCGGCGGATATAAAACCCGGCGATGAAGTTATTATCCCTACCTATTCATTCTTTGCAACGGCGGGAGTGGTAGCACGATTAAATGCAACACCTGTATTTACTGATGTTGACCCCGTAACATTTAATATGCTTCCTTCCGATATAGAAAAGAAAATCACGAAAAAAACAAAAGCATTGGTACCGGTTCATTTATACGGTCAGTCGGCAGAGATAGACGAAATAAACGCAATTGCGAAAAAGCATAATCTTTTCGTAATTGAGGACGGAGCACAGGCAATAGGAGTGGATTATAAAGACGGAAGGCGTGCCGGAACATTAGGGCATATCGGATGTTTCTCATTCTTCCCGAGCAAGAACCTCGGCTGTTTCGGAGACGGCGGAATGGTCACTACGAACGATGAAGAATTATACAATAAACTGAAAATATTGAGAGTTCACGGCAGTAAACCGAAATATTACCACAAAATCATTGGCGGAAATTTCCGTCTCGACGAAATACAGGCAGCTGTTCTAAACGTGAAATTCCCTCATCTGGATAAATGGTCGGAAAAGAGAAGGCAGAACGCGAATCTTTACACGGAATTATTTATAAAAGCAGGTCTTGCAACAAAAGAAGGACTAACTGATTATTCCGAGAAAGTATTACTTCCGAAACCTGTTTATAAATCTGACAAACTCAAAAATTATCACATCTACAATCAGTATGTAATCAGAGTAAAGGACAGGGATAAATTGCGGGAATTCCTGAAAGAAAAGGAAATCGGAAACGAAGTATATTATCCCGTTCCGTTCCACAGGCAGGAATGCTTTAAATATTTAAACTGTCAGGATAGCGATTATCCCGTATCCAACGATGCCGCGGAAAATTCTATCGCACTGCCGATATACCCCGAACTGACAAACGAACAAATCTCATACGTTGTTGACACCATAAAACAATTCCTCAGTTGATAATTTTTATAATTCTGTAGAGACAAGCCATGCCTTGTCTCTACAGTTTCTTATTTCCCTAAATATTCATTAAAATTAAAATCCCGGTAGACAGTCTTCCAGACTGTCGAAATCCCGCAGGGAATACTTCAATCATTAACGTAATACTTGTTGTCCGCGAAATTCCGCTAATCCGCGTTTTCCGCGGTCTGATATAACTTTGCCGGTTTGTGCAGAATTTGCGGAGTAATGGCATAATGTATTTTTTTTCTTCCTATTCTCCGACTCACAAACTACTCCTTCACAATGATCAGGCTTGCGAAGGTTTTAACGGTTTTTTTTAAAAAACGGTCAACTTGAATAATTAATTGAATTGTAACCGGATTGTTTTTTTTAATTTTATCTATTGACTTCCCGGTTTGTCTGTGTTATTTTTGTAATACCATATTTATATATGGTATATTAAAAATGAAGGAATTTAAATATGTATTCGGATAAACAAAAAAATGAATACGCTTTTCAAAGGGCTGAAGGTGAGTCTTTCAATTCTATTAGCAAAAAACTTGATATCCCCATTAGAACCCTCTTCTATTGGGCTAAGGATATGTCCGGTGTTATCAGCGATTTGAAAATTGCCGCTTATGAATCTGCCGCTGATTCTCTTAAAGCATCTGTAAACAAAATAATCCAAAGTCTTATTATCGCTTTAAATAATATTGACAAAAACA
>CAYWMV010000053.1:0-10779 GCA_964459055.1 uncultured Ignavibacteriaceae bacterium
AAATATGGCATTTCAATTTCGTGGACTAACTGGTCGCCTGGAAAAACAGGTTTGCGGAATTTTACTTTGTCCATTGAACCGAATAGAGCTATGTTCTGTTCGGGATGCTCCAGCACATTCAGCAGTAAAATACTGCCGCACTGTACCATTGACTCAACTATCAATACTCCCGGCATTACGGGTTTGTATGGAAAGTGTCCCTGAAAAAACGGTTCATTTATTGTGACATTTTTAATTCCGATGATTTTCCGTGCTTCCATATCAATGTCAATTACCCTGTCAATCAGCAGGAAGGGATATCTGTGAGGCATAATTTTTAAGATTGCATCAATATCAAAAATTACGTTTCCTTCCTTCGACATCTGGTATTTCTTGACTACTTTATTCTGAAGATAAAGTTTGCGCAGCATCTTCGTGAATTCAACGTTTGATTTGTGTCCGGGTCTTGCAGCGAGAATCTGACCTTTTACCGGAGCCCCGATTAATGCCATATCTCCGATAAGGTCAACTACCTTGTGACGCGCAGGCTCATTTTTATATCTTAACTCTTTGTTGTTTAATATACCTGTCGAACCGAGAAGAATAGAGTTGTCAAGTCCGAGTTTCTTTTTTAATTCCTCGAATTTTGCATTGTCATAGTCTTCATCTACGATAACAATGGAGTTTTCCACATTTCCGCCCTTTATCAGTCCTGCCTCTTTAAGCATGTCAACTTCCTTTAGAAAGCAGAATGTCCTTGCGGGTGCAAATTCTTTCTCGAATTCTTCCTGAAGATTAAATAATCCTGTGTGCTGAACACCGAGAGCGGGATTATTGAAATCAATCATTAATGAAATTCTGAAATTGTTTTTTAAAGGCAAAGCGACAATATCAACGTTGTTTTTTTCATCGTGGTAATGGACAGTATCTTCGATTACCAGATAATCTCTCTTGGCTTCCTGCTCTACGATTCCCGCTTTCATTAATGTGCGGACGTAATCAATAGCACTTCCGTCCATCACGGGCGGTTCGTTTGCACTTAGTTCCACTGCTATATTATCAATTTCACATCCCATTATTGCCGCAAGAACGTGCTCAACAGTGTGAACCTCTATTCCGTTCAGAGCGAGTGTGGTTCCGCGTGAAATGTCCGTAACGTGGTCAATATCCGCCGGAATTTCCGGAGAGTTTTCTAAATCAATTCTTTTGAACTTAATTCCGTAATTTTCCGGTGCAGGTTTGAATGTCATAGTTGATTTGTTTCCTGTATGAAGCCCTATACCGGATAATGATGCGGGCTTGGAAATTGTCCTTTGCTTCTCTAACATATTATTTATTTAATTTATTTTTTATTTCTTTTATTTCATTTTCAAGTTTAGGTATCTTTTTTACGTTGGCTTCTTCGTGTAAAAATTCTCTCATTGGTTTAGCCCTGTATCCCATATACATTCCGGGTTTAGTTATCGATTTTACGAGACCGATAGACGCACCGAGTATAACATCGTCACAAATGTTCAGATGACCGCCGATTCCCGCTTTACCGCCAAGCATGCATCTCTTTCCGATTTTCGTCGAACCTGCGATACCTGATTGTGCCGCTATTACTGTGTCTTCACCAATCTCTACATTGTGAGCAATCTGTATCTGATTGTCGAGTTTTACACCCCTGCATATTCTTGTTTCTCCTATCGTTGCCCTGTCAATCGAGCAGTTGCTTCCTATTTCAACGTCATCTTCTATCAGCACTATACCTCTCTGCGGTATTTTCTTGTACGTTCCGTTTTCCTGTTTTGCAAATCCGAACCCGTCGCTGCCGATTACCGTTCCTGAATGTATGATTACGTTGTTTCCTAATTTACAGCCGTTGTATATTGTTACATTCGGATATATTATACAGTTGCTTCCGATTTCGACATTATTTCCGATTGAACAGTTCGAATGAATTCTGGATTTTGAACCAATCCTTGCAAATTTGCCGATGCTCGTGTAATTTCCGATAAATACATCATCGGCAATTTCAGGGTCGTCTCCTATTGAACAGAAATCGGAAATTCCCGAGAAATCATCTTCTTCCTTATTGAAAATTTCTATTAAATCGAGAAAAGATAAATAAGGGTCCCTGACCTTGATAACGGTAATATCGTCTCTCTCTGCACGCGGGACAAAGTTCTCGCTGACTAATACGGCTCCCGCTTTTGTTGTTTCAAAAAACTTCTCGTATGCGGGATTGGAAATAAATGTAATTTCATCAGCCGATGCGGTTTCTATTTTACCTACATTGTTGATTTCAACTTCAGGATTTCCGCATAATATTCCGTCAACTATTTTTGCTATTTCCGGTGCTTTCATTTTAATCTTTGCCTTCTAATACCCTGATAACTTTGTTTGTTAAATCGTGTCTTTCGTTTACGTAAAGCAGTAATATATTACTGCTCCTGTCGAATACGTAATCGTAATCATCCCGCTTCGCCACTATTTCAATTGCCTTGAATATCTTGTCGTAAACGGGATTCATAAATTCGTTTTGCTTTACAAAATATTCACCGCCCTCTCCGAATTTTTGCTGTCTGAAATTTGTAATTGACGTTTCAAAATCCTTGATTTTCTTTTCGTATCCCGCTTTCATATCTTCAGTGAGAATTAACTTCTTCTTGTCGTAATCTTCTTTGATGAATTTCAGACTGTCCTGCAATACCGTTATTTCTTTTTCCCAGTCGGAAACAAGATTGTCAAGTTTTGACTTCGCATCGCCCGCTTCCTGCATATTATCGATTAT
This sequence comes from uncultured Ignavibacteriaceae bacterium, assembly GCA_964459055.1. Taxonomy (GTDB): domain Bacteria; phylum Bacteroidota; class Ignavibacteria; order Tepidaquicellales; family Tepidaquicellaceae; genus Tepidaquicella. Next base: position 2,756 of record CAYWMV010000053.1, read on the forward strand.
TTTCTTTGAATCGATGTATGCAACTCTTGTCTGCGGCAGGATTGTGCCGGGTGATAATAAAATTACCAGAAATATTACCGGTAATATTATTTTCACCGTGTTGATTAATTTTAATGACATTTCGGAAGAAATTATTTTAATTTATCGAGAACTTTGAATGTTAAATCAAATTCCTTGTCGCCGTAAAGTAAAGCACCTACGGAATCGGTTTTATCAAAGACGAAATTCACTTTCATTTCTTTCGCAAGGTCTTCAATTGCTTTTTTTACTTTTTCCTGGACGGGTTTGAACAGCAAGTTCTGTCTTTCATATAATGTTTCCCTGACGGTTTGCTTGTATGTTGAAAGATTGTCGTCCAGTGACTGTAATTCTCTCTGTAAATCACTGATTTCCTGATTCAGGGCTTTCATTTCTTCGTCGGTTTTTATAACGCCCGATTCAACTTTCTTCTGTGCGTCTTCGTATTTTGTCTTGAAAACTTCTGCTTTGGACTTTATCTCGTTCTCTCTTGTACTGATTGTATCGAGATAAGATTTCTGCAGTGCCTCGAGTTCATCGGTAATCAGTTTGTATTCAGGCAGTTGCTTTATTATCACTTCGCTGTCAACGTAGCCTAATTTAAGTGTCTGCTGTGAGTAAACATTACCGGCAATAATTACAAATGCAAAAAGCATTACCGCTAAAAAACAAAATTTCAATTTCAATTTTTTTATCTCCTTTATATTTATTTATTTTAATTTTAAAATTTAAAATCCTCTTCCGAACTGGAAGTGAAACAGCCATTTCGGGTCTTCGAAATCTTCGAGTTTTCTGTCGAATCCGTAACCGAAATCAAATCCTATTAAACCTACGGCGGGTAGTTGAAGCCTTACGCCGAAACCGACCGACCTTCTTAAATCAAACGGGTCGGTTTTTGAAATGTTAGACCATACGTTTCCTGCTTCTGCGAATGCAAGTACGAAAATCGGTATCGGGTCTAATGACAGAGGATATCTCATTTCAAGTGTGTATTTCAATGCTACTTTACCGCCTATAGGATTAAATGATTTGTTCTTGGGACCTATGTTCCTGTCGTCATATCCTCTCAAAGGAATTGTGTTGTAAGTTAGCCCGTTTCCGCCCATGTAAAATAATTCTGTCGGGGGCAGATATTTGTCGGTTCCGAAAGGATTAACGAATGCAAAATTGAAATTCCCGTATAATACTAATCTGGAATTTCTTATGAATGGTGTGTATAATTCGGCACTGAATTCGTTCTTAATAAAATTCATGTTGCCCGGCAGGAACGGACCGCCTGATAATTCGGTTGTATTCGAAACCTTTGTCCCTGAAAGCGGGAAATACGGGTCGAATACTGTTGAACGGGAAATTGTCTGACTTAAACTGACCTGTGTTCTCAGACCTTGCTGATAATAATCACCGCCGTCAATAACGTTTGTACTTTGGTATTTCACTGCCCAGCTGCCGCGGAAAAAATCATCAGGCCACTTTAAACGGCGGCCTATGTTAAGTATTGCACCCGTTTCCCTTACGTCATAATAATATGTCTGGCGCGTGTCGTAGAGATTAACACCTAATAATGTGGGTGTATCGAAAAGCCACGGCTCCGTAAAACCTATGTTAAATGTCCTGTAAGTTCCGCCTTCGCCGAACTGCCAGGTGAAGTTTAATATCTGTCCGCCGCCGCCTGCTAACGGGTCTGTAATCTCAAAGTTGTTGAAGGTTAATCCAAGAGCTCCGGTAAACCCGTATGAGCCGCTGTATCCTACGGATGCATTAAACTGGTCTGAAGAACGCTCCGATACTATGTATTTCAGATTAACTGTTGAATCGTTTTCAAGTGCTATATCCTGTCCTAACTTCTCGGGATTAAAATAATTTAACGCATTTAACTGCTGCAGGCTTCTTTTCAGGTTGCTTCTGTTGAAGTAATCGCCGGGTATCGTATATAATTCCCTTCTGATTACTTTGTCTTTTGTTTTGTCGTTTCCTTCGAATGTAATCAAGCCGAGTCTGAACTGCCTGTTTTCAGTTATTATGATTTGCAGGTTGACTTTGTTGTTGTTAACTACTGTCTCGTCGGTTTCGGCACTGTATGCAAGATATCCGTTATCGTAATAAAGGGAACTTATATCCGTTTCGGATTCGTTGCCGTACAGGTTCGTTGTTAATTTCGTGTAGTTGTATATGTCGCCTTTTTTAATGTCGAGCCTTTCGTAAAGTACTGTGTCGGAATATAGTTTATTACCTGAAAATTTGATGTCGTTAAAGTAATATAACTGACCTTCGTTGACTTTTACCGTTACGTCAACGTCTTCTTTGTCAGTGGATAATTTTAAGTCAACGTCCGTTACTTCGGCATCTCTGTAACCGTTCTCCCTGTAATAATTTATGATTAATTTTTTATCTTCTTCGAGTATATTTTTATCGAGATTTGCACCGTCCCAGAATTTCCACCATACTTTCTCTGATGTTTCCATCTGGTTCCGGAGTTTCGATGAGGATATTTTTCTGTTGCCTTCGAATTTTATGTTCTGGACGGTTACTTTGTTTCCCTCGCTAATTTTTACGCGTATTCGTGCTTCGTTGTTTGATGAAACTAATTTATCTACCGAAACTTCCGCCATCGAGAAACCTTCGCTTTCGTAATATTTTCTGAGGTTGTATTCGATGTCTTTCAGTTTCTGCTCGCTTACGACTTCACCCGTTACCAGACCTATTCTGCTTTCAATATCGGATTTTGATATGTCATCGTATCCTGTTATGTCAATGCTTTCTATTCTCGGGAGTTCTTCAACTTCAATTTTTAAAAAGATTTCACTTGCGACTTTTTTCTCAACAAATAACTTTATGTTGGAAAATAATCCCATCGCCCATAATTTATTGATTGCATCCCTTGTTTCATCGGACGGAACGGAAATTTCCATTCCGATTTTCAAACCCGAATATGCCACTATTGTTTTGGCATCGTAGGTTTTATTTCCTGAAACGCTTATATCCCTGATTTTGTAAATCGTGGGTTGTGAGTGAATTATACCTGCAGTGAATAGAAGTATTATTGATATTACAATTATTTTTATTTGAAACTTCATTTTTTACTTTTAGTTTTTTTTGAAATAATTTGGTCGCTCGTCATTCCGAATCTTCTTTCGCGGTTCTGATACTCGCGTATTGCCGAGTAAAGATGTTGCCTCCTGAAATCAGGCCAGTACACTTCGTCAATGTATATCTCTGTATATGCCAGTTGCCATAAAAGAAAATTGCTGATTCTGTATTCGCCGCCCGTTCTTATCATTAAATCGGGGTCTGGAATACCTTTCGTTGCGAGGTAATTTGAAAAATTGCTGTCGGTAATATCGTCGGATTTCAGTCTGCCGTTTTTGCAGTCGGTGTACATCTTTTGTATTGCCGTGATTATATCCCACCGTCCGCTGTAACTTAATGCGAGATTTAAAGTCATTAGTTTGTTGTTCGCAGTCTTTTCAATTGCTTCTTCAAGTTCCAGTCTTACTTTATCGGGAAGAGTTGTCATGTCGCCTGTAGTTATCAGCCTTACGTTGTTTTCGTGCAGCCTGTCAGTCTCGTCTTTTAATGCTTTTATAAGCAGTTTCATCAGTACAGTTACTTCGGCTTTAGGTCTTTTCCAGTTTTCCGTTGAAAATGTATATAAGGTCAGATATTTCACTCCGAGTTGCCCGCACGCCTCTACGGTGTCGCGCACGGATGTTACTCCCTGCCTGTGCCCAAACACACGAGAATAACCTTTTGAACGCGCCCATCTTCCGTTGCCGTCCATTATTATTGCTATGTGCTTCGGTATTTCGCCTGAATTTTTAAGTTCTTCCTGAATTAATTTATCTTTTTTGTTTGGTTCTATCAATTTTTATACTGTTTTATTTCATCCAAGTTTCATTGCTGAACGAACTTCTTTCATTGTTTCTTCTGCAATTATTTTTGCCTTTTTTTCGCCTTCTTTCAGTATTTCGAGTATTTTGTTCTTGTCTTTCTCAAGTTCTTTGCGCTTCTCAAGTGCAGGAGCAAAAAAATTAATGATTTTTTGCGAAACTTTCATTTTACAGTCAAAACAACCTAAATTTCCGCTCGTGCATCCGGCATATATTTCGTCTGTCTCTTCCGGATTGAATTTTTTGTGATATGTGTATATCCTGCATGTTTCCGGGTGGCCTTTATCGCCTTTTCGCAGTTTTGCTGGGTCGGTAAATGCTTTCTTTATTTTGCTGTTTATTGTTTCCGGCTCGTCTGAAATTAATATTGTATTGCCTAACGTCTTGCTCATTTTTGCGTCACCCTCTAATCCGGGCAGTCTTGCAAAACCTGTTAATTTTGCGTCCGGTACAGGAAATATTTCACGCCCGTTTTCAGGTGTGTAATGCTGATTGAAAAGTCCTGCTATGTGCCTCGTTATCTCTATGTGCGGCAACTGGTCTTCTCCGACCGGTACGAGTTCGCCTTTGTATAATAATATGTCCGATGCCTGTAATACTGGATAACCCAGGTGTCCGTATGTTATGCTTTCCAGATTTAAATCTCTTATCTGTTCCTTTAACGATGGATTTTTCTCGAGCCGTGCTTTGGTTATCAGCATTGAAAAAATCAGAAAGAGTTCAGTGTGTTCTTTTATTTGTGACTGACGGAAAACCGGTGATTCTTCGGGATTAATTCCGCAGGATATCCAGTCAATCAGCATCTCAATCGTATTTTCAAATATATCCGCAGTATCAAGATTTGTAGTTAATGCGTGATAATCTGCTATTAAATGATAATTTTTATAGTCCTTTTGTAAATTAACCCAGTTCTCAAGCGCACCGGTGTAATGCCCGATGTGTAACTTGCCTGTAGGTCTCATTCCCGATAATATTACTTTCTTTCTTGCTGTCATTTTAGTGTGTCCGCCTTTATTCTTATTATTTTCTCGCCCGGTTTTGTCATTTTATATTTTTCTCTGGCAACCTGTTCAATTTTTTTATCCGATTTCTCGAGTTCTTCTATCTCTTTCTTTAAATCAACTGATTTTAAAGAGTCTTCATATATCATTTTCTGTATTGCCTTGTTTTCATTGTCGAGTTTTTTTCGCTCGAAAAATCCCTTGTTCCCGAAAAATGATACGTACAGTGATATGCAGAAAAGTACGAATATAATTATCAGAAACTTATTGTACTTAAATATCCTGAAAATTCTTTTCAATATGGATTCTTTTCCTGCTTCTCTCATCTCTGCTCGTACTTGCTTAATGAAATATTGATGATGTTTTCTATGAGTTGATTGAATTCAATTCCGGCAACTTTTGCAGATTTCGGAACGAGTGACAGTGACGTCATTCCCGGCAGTGTGTTAACTTCAAGACAGTATGCCTTGTTGTCGTCTGTCAGTATAAAATCAACTCTCGAGTAAACGCTGCAATCAAGCGAATTGTGCGCTCTCAATCCTGTTTTCCTTACTGATGAAGCCGTATCTTCGGGAATTTCAGCGGGGCATATGTATTCTGTCATTCCTGACGTGTATTTGTGATGGTAATCGTAAAATCCGTCTTTAGGACGTATTTCAATTACCGGATATGATTTGTTGTCTATTACGGCAACAGTTATTTCTTTACCTTTTATATATTGCTCTATTAATATTTTATCCGAATACTTAAACGCTAATTCTATGGCTTTCTCGAATGAATTTCCTTCGAAATCATGTAAAATAGTTAATCCTACCGTACTGCCTTCATCACAGGGTTTGACAACAAAAGGCAGTCCGATGTTTAATTTTGTTTTTTCTTTAAGTGATTCAATATCAGTCCTGTCATTCCTTTTCAGCGCGAACCATTCGGGGGTTAAAATACCGTTGTGCCTGAATACAATTTTCGAAAAATCTTTGTCTATCGCCAGTCCCGATGAAACTACGCCTGAACCTGTGTATTTAATTCCTCTTGCTTCCAGGATTGCCTGAATTCTGCCGTCTTCGCCGAACTTTCCGTGTAATCCGATAAATGCAAGGTCAATATCCCTGAATAAATCTGAACTGAAGCAGGACAGTATCTTGTCATAGGATTTTGTTTTTAAATCCTGCAATGAAACTACATCCGGATAAATCTGCGAAACAGTATCCCTGAATATTATTTCTTCGGGTATTTTCTCTGCACCGTAAACGGGGTCAATTACAGAAACATTGTGCCCGTTTTCTCTAAGTGCTTTCAGAATACTCCTGCCTGAACTTAACGAAACTTCTCTTTCGGCTGATATTCCGCCTGCTATTAATGCTATATTCACTTATAAAAAAATATAAAACTATAATATACTTATTTCATATTTCTTTTAAAATAATTATTTTTATACATTATTAATTAAATCATTGAAAAATCATTTTCTTCTGATGGAATGAGGTTGTATTGAAAATCGACGGAAACGACATAAAAGGAAAAGCGGATTTGCATCTTCACACGCATTATTCAGATGGAAAGTATTCCGTAAAGCAATTGCTCGGTCTGATTAAGGAAAAAGACATAAAATTGTTCAGTATTACCGACCATGACACGATTGAAAGTATATACGAACTCGAAGAAATCTCAAAAACGGAAGAATTGAATTATATTCCGGGAATAGAATTCAGCACAGATTACGACGGAAGGGAAATTCATATTCTCGGATATAATATTGACTACGAAAGCGTTGCTTTCAGGAGTCATATAGAGAATTTCCGCAAAAACAGAATAGACAGAATTCTGAAAATAATCGAGAAACTGAATTATCTCGGTCTGAAATTTCAACCTGAAGAATTTTTTAAGTATTACGGAGAAACAAAGTCAATCGGTCGTCCGCATATCGCGGAATACATACATAAACTCGGGTATGTTAAGTCTTATCACGAGGCATTCCATAAGTATATAGGGGATTTCAGAGTTGCATTTTTCAAGAAACACAGCCCTGATACGCTCAGTGTGCTGAATCTGATAAAAGAAATCGGGGGAGTGTCATTCCTTGCGCATCCCGGAAAGAATTTCCTGTGGAGCAAAATTGATAGTTTAGTTAATGCGGGACTTGACGGAATCGAGGTATATAATCCGGTCCACAAGTCTGATAAAGCAAGAAAGTTTGAAAGATTTGCGGAAGAAAATAACCTTATGATTACGGGCGGCTCTGATTTTCACGGACTTTCGGAAAATGAAGTGAATAATGTGGGAAAAATATTTATTGATATTGAAAAAGTAAAATTTTTAAATAATATTGAGAAATGAACATTATTGAAGGACAAATAAAAGATGATAAGGTAGGAAGAAAATTTGCTGTTATTGCAAGCAGATTTAATCAGCCTATTGTCGAAAGACTGATAAAAGGTGCCGTGGCAGGTTTAAAATCTGCGGGTATTAATAATTCTGATATTGATTTGATATATGTGCCCGGTGCCTATGAAATACCTTTATGTTTCAAAGCATTGTGTCTGTCTCCTAAGAATTATTCGGGTATTGTTACTCTGGGCTGTGTGATTAAGGGGGATACTGCTCATTTTGAATATGTGGCAGGTCCTGTGGCTTATAATCTTAATCTGCTTTCATCTGAATATAAAATGCCGCACGGATTTGGCGTTCTTACGGTGTATGACGCACAGCAGGCATTCGACAGGAGCGGCGATAATCCTCCCGGTAAAAATAATAATAAAGGTTTTGAAGCGGCATTGGTTATGCTGGAAATGACTGATTTGCTGACTAAATTGTGATGTAATAATTCACTCTTAATCTGTAGTTTTATTCTCTTTCCCAAGCTCCAACTTGGGAAGTCAAGTGCTAATTTTGAAAGGTAACAGGATATTATCATAATATGCGAACAACATATAAAGTAAAAAAAATAACATTCATCCTCCTTCCCAAGCTCCTGCTTGGGAAGGCAAGTGCTAATTTAAAAGGTAACAGAATATTATCATAATATGCGAACAACATATAAAGTAAAAGAAAAATATCTTTCACATTTTCATCCTCCTTCCCAAGCTCCTGCTTGGGAAGGCAAGTGCTAATTTAAAAGGTA
>CAYWMV010000053.1:10879-13299 GCA_964459055.1 uncultured Ignavibacteriaceae bacterium
ATTATCATAATATGCGAACAACATATAAAGTAAAAGAAAAATATCTTTCACATTTCATAACATCAACAATTGTAGAATGGATTCCCGTATTCAAAGAAAAAGAAAATATAAATGCATTATTGAATGCAATAATATATAACCAGGATAAGAAAGATTTAAAAATATTTGCCTATGTTATAATGCCGGAACATTTTCATATGATTTGTCATTCAGAAAATTTAGTATCTGTAATTCAATCTATTAAATCATTTACTGCGAAGGAAATAATTAAATTTTATAAAAAAAATAACAAAAACGGAGTTTTAGAAAAATTCGCAGCCAATAAAAAAAATTATAAAACATCATCGAAATATCAAATTTGGCAGGAAGGATTCATGCCGAAAGTAATTACAAGTGAAAAAATGTTTTATCAGAAAATAGAATATATTAATAATAATCCGGTCAAAAGGGGATTAGTAGAGAAAGTTGAAGATTATGAGTTTAGTTCCGGATTCGATTATTATACGATTAAGAATGGTAGAATTAGACTTGATTATACTCAATTTTATTGAATATACCGGTTGAGTTGCGAATCTGAATTTTATTAACCTTCCCAAGCCGGAGCTTGAAAAGGAATAACAAGTCTTGCAATTCCCAAGCAGGAGTCTGGAAAGAAGTAAGTAGTTTATTAATAAGGGATTCCATCTCTCACATCAGAAATTACATTCAGCATATCATCGTGAATAAGTCCGTTCGTTCCGAGAATTTCCTTCCCGTAAATTGAATATTCATCTCCTTTGAAGTCAGTAATTTTACCTCCTGCTTCTTTCAGAATTAGATAAGCCGCGGCGGTGTCCCAGGGATTAAGACTGTATTCCCAGAATCCGTCAAATCTTCCGCACGCTGTCCAGCAAAGGTCTAATGCCGCTGAACCGAGCCGCCTTATTGGAATGTCTCCGTTTACAAATTTAGCAAAAACTTCAACCGGTTTGTTCGGATTTCCGCTCGTGTCATAAGGGAAACCTGTTACCAGAAGTGATTTTTTTATATTGCTTTCATTCGACACTTTTATGGGTCTGTCGTTTAAAAAAGCCCCTTTTCCTTTTTCCGCAAAAAATTTTTCGCCGGAGAGAGGATTATATACAATTCCCGTTTCTACCGAACCTTCTATTTCTACTCCTATTGAAACACAGCACAGTGGAATGGAATGTGCATAATTAATTGTTCCGTCAATAGGGTCAATTATCCATTTTACGTTATCACGTGAATCCAGCGCACCTATCTCTTCGGATAATATATTGTGTCCGGGAAAATCCGATTTTATGATTTCAATAATTTTTGCTTCCGATTTTTTATCAACTTCCGTTACGAGATTTGATATTATTTCCTTGCTGTCAATCTCAAATTCCTTTTCGAAATATGTTTTCAGTATTTCGCCTGATTCAAAGGCTGCTTTTAATAGCGTTGTCTTTATTTTGTCCATTGTGATTTATATTAAAATTTCAAGTCCGTCGTGTGCAAGTTGTATATTGTACGGCAGTGATGAGTTTATCTCGTCGTGTTTCATATCGTGCGTGATGTGAGTCAGATATGTTTGCCCCGGTCTGAACAGTTTTGCCATATCTACTGCCTGTTCAAGATTAAAGTGAGTCGGATGAGGTCTGCGCCTTAATGCATTTATTATCAGCAAATCGAGATTTTTAAATTTATAATATTCTTTCTCGGGGATTTTGCTGCAGTCGGTTATATATGCGAAATTGCCGATTCTGTATCCGAATATTTTTATCCTGCCGTGAAAAACTTCAATTGGAATTATATCTGTACCTTTATAATGAAATTTTTTATTTTCTATTATATTAAGATTTATGAGCGGAACACATTTATGCATAATGAGTTCTTCGTCGAATATGTATCTGAAAGTGACCGATATTTCGTCGAGTGTGTCTTTGCTTCCGAATACGTCTATGTATTTATCAAGTCTTTGATTAATCTGGCGTAAATCATCCATCCCGAAAATGTGGTCTGCGTGATGATGGGTAAAAAGAACTGCATCTATGTCCGTAATATTGTTTTCAAGCATCTGCTGCCTGAAATCAATCGATGTGTCTATCAGAAATTTTGTATCCCCGGTTTCAATGAAAACCGAAGCCCGCAGTCTTTTATCTTTCGCATTTTCCGATTTACAGGTTCCGCAATTGCATCCTATTACCGGGACGCCCTGAGATGTTCCGGAACCTAATACTTTTATTCTCATAATGATTAAACAAATGTCTGATTGTCCATTAAATCCCTTATTGCGGGTTTTATATAGACGTTTTCCGTGTTCAGTTCCGAAAGATTCTTGAGCAGGAATTCTATTTTTTTGTTTTGCTCAAGATTTCGGTTCAGTAACAATATTCTTTGCTCCCTCAGCAGGCAGAAACCGCCTTTAAAACTTCCTT
>CAYWMV010000054.1:0-13272 GCA_964459055.1 uncultured Ignavibacteriaceae bacterium
ATAGCGGTAGGACCGCTTCACGTAGTAGTAGTTACCAATGAACAGTTTCATATTTACGCGAGAGATAACAGTCTGAGTTTACTTCAAACAAATACATATCAGAATTTCTGCAACAGACCGGGAAAAAGCGTATTTGACCCTAAAGTCATTTACGACCCGTGGAGAGGCAGATGGGTAATGCTTGCACTTGAAAAAGATGGTTTACTTTCATATTATTGGGTAATGGTATCCCAGACGAGCAATCCGACAGGCAACTGGTGGATTTACAAACTCAATGCACACGTTGACGGTTCAACAACCACACAGAACTGGGCAGATTATCCGGGATTAGGGTTCACAGGTTTCACGGGAAATGATTCGACTACAGTAGTAATCACATCCAATCAGTACAATCAGTCAAGCAGTTTTCAATATGGAAAAATCAGAATACTTAAAGGCAAGCAGTTATATGCAGGAGCAGCAGTAGGATGGTGGGATTACATCGGTATGGAAGACCAGACCGGAAACAAATCCTTCACAATTAAGCCGGCTCAGCAATGGTTTTCTACATCAAACGGAAACATTTATTTACTGAACACCAAATCCGGTTCCGGAAGTGTACTTACCGTCTGGAGAATCAACAATCCTACCTGGTGGTCAGGCGGAATATCTATTACGAGACAGGCAACAATAACGGTTAACGCATATTCTGCACCTACCGATATGAAACAGCCCGGCAACGTAAGAGTTGACGCTTTCGACTGCCGTACTCAGGATGTAACATACATGGTCGGAAAAAACACGAGCAATATAAATAAAGGATTTCTTTATACTGCAATTCCTTCCAAATATGTATGGACGGCAGCGGACACAAACAGCGTACTGAATTATTATAAACTGAATATAACAGACAACACAGTTGACGCACAGGGCTCAATCGGATTAACAGGTTACTGGTACACATTCCCGAAACCTGTTCCGATGTTCAGATCGCCTTTTAGAGGTGATACAGTATTTATTGCATTTACGAGAGGAAGTTCTACCACATACGCTGAAACCCGTGTAATTTCACACGACAAGGCAACAGGATTCGGCGGTTCATACCTGATACAATCAGGCACAGGACATTACGGCGGAACCAGATTCGGTGATTACTCCGGAGCGGCAATTGACCCGGGACAAAACGGCAGAGCATACATTGCAACAATGAGAAACCGTTCAGGCGGCTGGGGCACCGGTGTCGGATTAGTCAGTACAACTACGATTACTAATTTATCCAACAACAACGAAATCACGCCAACCAAATTCGAATTATCTCAGAATTATCCTAATCCATTCAATCCGACTACGGTAATTAACTTTGCGATACCAACAAATGCAAAAGTTACATTGAAAATCTATGACGTACTCGGCAAGGAAGTGGCGACGTTGGTTAATTCCGACCTGAATGCAGGTGCATACAATTACGATTTCAATGCATCGTCATTAACAGCAGGAATTTACTTCTATAAACTAACGGCAGGAAACTTCACTGAGACGAAGAAAATGATGCTGGTAAAATAAGATAATGAACATGAAAAAATTTATAATAGCAGCGGTCATAGTATTATTTTTTGCAGGTACTTATTATGTATCAGGACACTATGCACCGTTCAGCAGTTTAGAATCTTCTGACACTATTATTACCGGAAAAAGCGGAGTATCAAACGAGGAAACAGTTCCCGTTATACAAAGCAACGAAACCGGCGAAGAATACGACTGCTCATCAAAATGCAAATCTAAATGCGGCAGCAAGGAAGTACCCGTCGGTGAAAGTCCGGATAATAACGAATCCGACACAACGACAAGCAGAATAAAGCCGCAGGAAGAGAAACAATAAATTTAATTCCCTGCCTGTTTAACGCAGGCAGGGAAAATATTTATTATGAAAAATTTATTAATAATAATATTATTTTTAATTACAGCGGCTGAAATATATCCGCAAAGCAACTGGCTCCGGCAGCAAACCGATTTCACGGAAAATCTGCGTGAAATATACTTCGCAGATTCCCTTTACGGATGGATAGCGGGAGATTCGGGAATAATCATACACACATCGGACGGCGGTGATAACTGGAAAACGCAATCCCGGATTGTGAATGATTACATTCTTGACATATATTTTGTCAACAGGAACACAGGCTGGGCGGCAGCGTGGAATTTCGACGGAATTTCCCAGTATTCGGTAATTTACAAGACTACAAATTCCGGTCAGGACTGGCTAAGAACACTATATGCAGATACGGTCTTTCTAATTAACACTATATACTTTCTGAATGAGCAGAGAGGGTTCATCGGCTGCGTTAATAACGGAAGCGGAGTAATTTTCCAAACAAATGACGGAGGAATAAACTGGAATCGAGCAAACGTTGATTCGAACTTCGTTGCAACATTTCCGGTGAGAACAATCAGGTTTAAAAATGCAAATACCGGATTTGCAGCGGGAGGTTATTTCGATGTAAGCGGAGTAGTCTGGCGAACAACCGACGGAGGATATAACTGGACATCGCAACTGGTAGGAAACGAGCCGTTAAACTGCATAAACTTTCCTTCAGAAAATGCTATACTGATTTCAGGAGGAGATTATGAATTCGGAGTAAGTTCTGCTTTATCTTACGACAACGGAGCAACATTTGAATATCATGCAAACGGATTTTTCGGAATAGGATATTCGGCTTCATTCAGAACACCTTCGGAAGGATGGGTAGCAACAGGCTATTCACAAAGTCTTTTATTAACCAACGACACAGGAAAAACCTATACCTTATTACCTTCACCTGACAGTTCGTCGTTGTATGCTATCGCATTTCCAAGTTCATATTCCGGATGGGCTGTAGGCAATAACGGAGTAATATACAAATTTTATGCTTCTTCAACAGGTATAAATAACACGACAGGGAACATTCCCGATGATTACTTAATTGTCGGAGATAATTATCCGAATCCTTTCAATCCTTCAACGAGTCTTGATTTTTCGATTTCGGAAAAAACTAAAATCACATTCAGGGTGTATGATATTTCAGGAAAAGAAATTGCAATAATTGAGAAGGGGGTTTTAAGTCCGGGTAATTATTCTCAAACACTGAACCTGCAGGAATTTTCTACGGGCGTTTATTTTGTGAAAGTTGAAGCTGCGGGAAATAAGGATGTTCGTTTTGCTGTGAGAAAGATTGTTTTGGTAAAGTGAAATTCTGTTTAAAACAGCAATTTTCTTTTTCGACCGCGAAAAACGCGGAATTGCGGAATCCCACTGATACAAGTATTAAGAGACTGTGTGAGAATAGATTGTTAAGCAGTGAAAAACCGTAAAAACTTTTCCAATCCGGACAGCCTGTATGAAAACCGAAATTGAGACTCTTGTAGTTCCAGCCCCGATTTGATCTGAAGAAATCCATCGATTTTCGATGATTTTTCCCGGATTCCTGCTTTAGAAGGAATGACAATAAGGAGATTTTTAGGTAGTCTTCGGAGCCTGAGAAGGAGTAATTTGAGCTTTCACACAATCTCTTACGCATCAGAAACACCTACAGAAACGGAAAAACACGAAGCAACACTGATTTTTTGTAAACTGAATTATTATTTCGGATTGACCGGGATTTGTTTATATATTTTTAAGGGGGATTTAATTATTTTGTAAAAAAAATTGTATGCAGATAATTGACTGGGTAATTGTTCTACTTTATTTTGCATTTTCATTTCTTATAGGATTTTATTTTTACAAACGGGCATCGGGTTCAACGGAAGATTTTTTTCTTTCAGGAAGAAAGTTCCCGTGGTATCTTGCCGGACTATCTATGGTGGCAACTACATTTGCCGCAGACACACCGCTTGCCGTAACCGAACTCGTGGCAAAAAACGGCATTGCAGGAAACTGGTTATGGTGGAACATGCTCATCGGCGGAATGCTTACAGTTTTTTTCTTCTCGAGGTTATGGCGAAGGGCGAACATACTAACGGACGTTGAATTCATAGAACTGCGATATTCGGGAAAACTTGCGGCATTTCTAAGGGGATTCAAGAGTATATATCTCGGCGTATTCATGAACACATTAATAATGGGCTGGGTTAATCTTGCAATGATGAAAATACTTCTCGGCATGTTTCCCGAATATGTCAGTCAGGACAATGTTTTGATATATGTCGGGATTGCCATGATAATTACGGCTTTATATTCAGCATTAAGCGGATTATGGGGAGTAGCGGTAACAGACGCATTTCAGTTCATTCTCGCAATGGCGGGATGCATAATACTTGCAATAATAGTAGTAAACGAGCCGCAAATCGGCGGGATTTCAGGACTGAAGGAAAAACTTCCCGAATGGACTTTAAAATTCGTACCCGCCATATCATCGGGAGAATCGCAATCAGACGCGGGAGGAATACTAACATTAAGTTTATCATCATTACTTGCTTTCATAGGAATTCAGTGGTGGGCTTCGTGGTATCCCGGGGCAGAGCCCGGCGGAGGCGGATACGTAGCACAGAGAATGATGTCCGCAAAAGACGAAAAAAATTCACTGTTCGCAACCTTATTTTTCCAGATTGCACACTACTGCATCAGACCGTGGCCCTGGATAATAGTCGGATTATCAGTAATAATTCTATATCCCGATTTATCATCTGCTGATAAGGGACTTGGTTTTGTAAAGGCAATGAACGATTTTCTTCCTGCAGGATTAAAGGGACTGCTGCTCGCTGCATTTTTTGCGGCTTACATGTCAACAATAGCAACACATCTGAACTGGGGAACTTCATATTTCATTAACGACTTATACAAAAGATTTATAGTAAAAGGAAAAAACGAGAACCATTACGTAATAACATCAAGGATTACGACGCTTGCATTCATGGTACTTTCGATAATTGCAACTACACAGATGGAAACTATATCGGGAGTATGGGCTTTTGTAATCGAGTGCGGAGCGGGACTCGGACTCGTTTTAATACTTCGCTGGTTCTGGTGGCGCATAAATGCAGTAAGCGAAATCGCAGCGACCATTACACCATTTATAATCATTGCTTTAATGCGAATATTCAGCATCAGCATAGAATTTCCAGATTCGCTATATCTGATAGTACCGATAACAACTGCCGTATGGCTCACGGCGACATACATAAGCAAACCGTCGGAAGAAAGCAAATTAAAAAATTTTTACGAAAAAGTCAGACCGGGCGGAGCGGGCTGGAAAAAATTCAGTAAAAAATATCCCGAAGTAAAACAGGACAAGGGATACAAATATTTATTTATTGACTGGATAGCAGGCACAGTACTCGTTTATATGTTTTTATTTGGAACGGGAAAATATATTTTTGGAGAGTACATAGAGGCGACGATATACATAATAATAGGAATTGCTGCAGGAACAGTTATATATTTTGATTTCAGAAGACGCGGATGGGAAAAATTAAATTAAATTCGAGTGAAGATTAAATATTTAATATCGGAAGCATTTCGCGGATTAAGAGCGGCAAAAATTTCAACGCTTGCCACAGTTTTCACAATCACACTTTCACTCATACTGATTATTATATTCGTTACACTTTCAATAAATTCCAGCAAACTGATTAAATCAATTAAAGACAAAGTTGAAATTGAAGTATTTCTGACGGATGATATAACAAACGACGAAATAAACGATTTAAAGGAGAAAATAAGATCAATCGGCGGAGTAAGGAACATAACATACATTTCCAAGAACGACGCCGCAAAAATATTCGAATCGGAATGGGGCAAGGAAATGCTTGACGTACTGGAATCAAATCCCCTGCCCGCTTCACTTCGGATTAACCTGTACGACGAATACAAATCCCTTGAACGTATGTCACGGATGAAAACCCAGATAGCAGCATACCAGAAAGTTGACGATATAACATACCCCGAAAAATATTTAGAAACGATTGAGAAAAATTCCTCGATAATACTGACGGTAAATTTAATATCGCTGATAATAATTTCATTATCCTCGATATTTCTCGTATCAAACACGATACGTTTGGTAATAGCATCACGGAAAAAATTAATTGACCTGCTCAAACTTCTCGGAGCAAAGAGTTCATTTATAGTAACCCCCTTTTTAATTGAAGGGTTCATACTCGGACTAATCGGAGCGGCAATTTCCGGCATTATACTTATCGGACTGGATTATTACGTTTCCTCAAAACTGCTGGACAACGGACTGAAGATGAGCATACTGACACCCGAGTATATAATATACACAGCGGCGATTGGAATATTTCTCGGTATATTCGGAAGCGCAATATCGGTGAAAAGGTTTTTGAAGAAAGAAAAAGCGGTAATATAAAATAAAGAAAATAACATGTTAAAGTCAGGCGACAAAGCACCCGATTTCTCACTGCAGTCCGATACCGGTGAGAAAATTAATCTGAAAGATTTAAAAGGAAAAAAAGTAATTCTTTACTTTTACCCGAAGGACAACACATCAGGCTGTACTAAAGAGGCATGCGACTTCAGGGACAGCATCAAAACATTTAACAAAAAAAACGCTGTAATAATAGGCGTAAGCAGAGACAGTACCGAATCACACAGAAAATTCAAATCAAAATACGAATTACCCTTCACTTTACTTTCGGACGAATCGGCGGACATACTGAAGAAATACGGTGTGTGGAAAGAGAAGAGCATGTACGGCAGGAAATACATGGGAATTGAGAGAACGACCTTCATTATAAACGAGAAGGGCGAAATAGAAAGAATATACAACAAAGTAAAAGTAAACGGACACATAGAAGAAATAATTAAAACAATTTAATGTCAAACACAGAAGTAGTCATAAACAAGGTTAAAAACGAAGCCGAAAAAGACAAATTCATAAAATTCCCCTGGAAAATATACAAGGGAGATGAAAACTGGGTACCTCCTTTACTGTTCGATGTGAAGAAAAATCTCGACACGAAAAGGAATCCTTTCTATAAGCATTCCGAAATAGAATTATTTCTTGCATACAGAAACGGCGAGATATGCGGAAGAATTGCCGCCATTACAAACGAACATCACAACAAATTCCACAATGATAAAGCAGGCTTTTTCGGTTTCTTCGAATCAGTAAATGACCCGAGCGTTTCAAACGAATTATTCAAAGCGGCAGAAGGATTTTTGAAATCAAAGGGCAAGGACACGATGAGAGGTCCCGTAAATCCGTCCACGAATGATGAAGTAGGGCTGTTAATCAAAGGATACGACAAACCTCCCGTAATATTAATGACATACAATCCGCAGTATTATTCTGCACTGACGGAAAATTACGGTTTTACAAAAGCAAAAGACATATATGCATATTTAGTAAATGAATCCGTATCAAAAGACGAAAAAATAATGGGAAAACTCCGCAGAGTAAGCGACATAGTTCAGAAGAAAGAAAAGATAAAAATAAGAACAATGGACTTGTCGGATTTCAAGAATGAACTGAAGCGTGTCAAAGAAGTATATAACAATGCATGGAGTTACAACTGGGGATTTGTTCCTATGACGGATGAAGAATTCGATTTCTTATCCGAATCGCTCAAGCCAATCGTTGACAAGGACCTCGTGTACTTTGCCGAAGTCAACAGCAAGCCGGTAGCATTTTCACTCGCGATACCCGATATGAATATTGTTTTCAAGAAAATAAACGGCAGAATTTTTCCGTTCGGAATAATAAAGATTCTTCTCGGCAGGAAAAAAATCCACCGTATAAGATTAATAACACTCGGCGTTATACCTGAATATCAGAAAAAAGGAATAGAAGCAATTTTCATAAAAAACACTATTGAAAACGGTATGAGCAAAGGCTATAATCAGGCAGAAATATCCTGGATACTTGAAGACAACATTCCGATGGTACAGACGGCGAAAAACCTCGGTGCAGACCAGTACAAAACTTACCGTATATACGATAAAACAATCACATAAAAATTTTATATATTTTTAAAATTAATTATAATATATTTGTGAATTCATCAGACGCGATTAAACAATCAGCATAAGAAAAAATGATAAATGTAGGACAGAAATTTCCGTTTTTCAATAAGAAAGCATGCGTGTCAATCACTCCCGGAAAAGAATTTGCCGAAATCTCATCCGAAGACATAAAGCGAAGCAAGAAATGGCTTGTAATGTTCTGGTATCCAAAGGACTTCACGTTCATCTGCCCTACTGAAATTTCGGGATTCAACATTAAATTCAATGATTTCAGTTCAAGAAATGCATATTTACTCGGTGCATCAACCGATTCGGAATTCGTACATCTGGCATGGCGGACAACTCATCCGGATTTAAAGGAACTGCAATTTCCCTTATTAGCGGACACATCCAAGTCATTGGCAGAATCGCTTGACATACTCGAAGCGGACGAGAAAGTAGCATACAGAGTTACCATAATTGCAGACCCTGAAGGAACCGTAAGATGGGTAACGGCAAATGATTTAACGGTAGGCAGGAACGTTGATGAAGTAATAAGAGTTCTTGATGCATTGCAGACTGGTGAATTAACGCCTTGCAACTGGAAAAAAGGAGATACATTTATAAAATGAAGTCAATATTTTTTTAATTATAAACCAAAAACAAAGAAAGGAAAAAATTATGTCATTTGCCCAAGAAATTCTTGACAGAGTAAAGGCAAAAGACCCTGCACAGCCTGAATTCCATCAGGCAGTTATGGAAGTCGTAAATTCACTTGAACTTGTTCTGGAAAGACATCCGGAATACAAGGCACACAAAATTATCGAAAGGATTATCGAGCCGGAGAGGGTGATATTATTCCGTGTACCCTGGGTTGATGACCAGGGTGAAGTTCAGGTCAATCGCGGATTCAGAATTGAAATGAACAGTGCAATAGGTCCCTATAAAGGAGGATTGAGATTTCACCCGTCAGTAAATCTCGGTATTTTAAAATTCCTTGCATTCGAACAGGTATTCAAAAACAGTCTGACAACGCTACCCATGGGGGGCGGCAAGGGCGGTTCGGATTTCGACCCTAAAGGCAAGAGCGACAATGAAGTTATGAGATTCTGCCAGAGTTTCATGTCAGAATTATACAGACACATCGGACCGGACACGGACGTTCCTGCAGGCGATATAGGCGTAGGTGCAAGAGAAATCGGATTCATGTTCGGAATGTACAAAAAACTCCGCAACGAATTCACCGGCGTATTAACAGGCAAAGGTCTGAACTGGGGCGGCTCATTAATCAGACCGGAAGCAACAGGATACGGTTCAGTATATTTTGCCGCTGAAATGCTGAAGACGAAGGGTGAAACACTTGAAGGCAAGATATGTCTCGTATCTGGAAGCGGTAACGTAGCACAATACACAATCGAAAAACTGATACAACTGGGCGCTACACCGGTTACCATATCAGATTCAAACGGATACATTTACGACCCCGAAGGAATCGGACCGGATAAATTAAAGTTCATAAAAGATTTGAAGAACATCAGAAGAGGCAGAGTCTCGGAATATGCTGAAAAATTCAAATCTGCAACATACACACCGATTGATGCTAAATCCAACTTTAATCCGCTCTGGAATCACAAAGCACACTGTGCATTCCCGAGTGCGACGCAGAACGAAATAAACGGAAATGACGCAAAGAATCTGATTAAGAACGGCGTATATGTAGTCAGCGAAGGTGCCAACATGCCGACAACTCCTGAAGGTGTTGACATTTATCTGGATGCCAAGATATTATACGGACCGGGCAAGGCAGCGAACGCAGGCGGCGTATCGGTATCAGGACTTGAAATGTCCCAGAACAGCATGAGATACGGCTGGACAAGAGAAGAAGTTGACAACAGGCTGCAGATTATCATGAAGAGCATACACCAGAACTGCTACGAAACCGCAGAGAAATTCGGAACACCGGGCAATTACGTAAACGGTGCAAACATAGCCGGATTCCTCAAAGTTGCGAATGCGATGATAGATTTAGGCGTTGTATAAAATATGAATATTAATAATAATGAAACGGAGCAGCCACACTGCTCCGTTTATTTTTATTATTGATTTCTTTTCTTAATGTTTTTATTTTCAATTTATGAAAACTTTTGACTCCGGCTGGGTAGAACACGGATACGGAAGAAGATTTCAGGGCTTCCAGAATTTAATGAAGCAGAGGGTAAGGGATGTCCTTTTAGTATCTAGTTTATACGACTTATATTTATTTGAAGAAGACGGGAGATTGTACGAATTAATCCGTAACGAATATCAGGGATTACATTTAAGCCATTCACCGGAAATAACGCGCGTTTCGAGTGCTTTAGAAGCACTTGCAATACTAAAAGAAGATAAAAAGTTTGATTTAGTAATAACCACGCTTCACACGGAAGATTTAACTCCCGTACAATTCGCAAAAAAACTAAAAGAAAACGACATAAAAACACCTGTTGTATTGCTGTCATTTGACAACAGGGAGTTAATGGAAATAATACTTAAGCAGGATACATCCGTATTCGAAAAAATATTTATCTGGCAGGGCGACTACAGGTTAATAATAGGCATAATAAAATCACTGGAGGACAAATTAAACCTCGACAACGACACAAAAATAGTGGGGGTTCAGAGCATAATTGTAATAGAAGACGATATACGCAGTTATTCATCATTCCTCCCGATAATATACACGGAAGTAATCAAGCAGTCGCAGAGACTAATCTCCGAAGGCATCAATCTTTCGCATAAATTTCTAAGAATGCGCGCCAGGCCTAAGATTCTGCTTTGCAATACATTTGAAGAAGCGATGTATTACTTTAAAGAATACGAAGAATATATACTGGGGGTTATATCCGACATAGAATATACAAAAGGCGGAATAAAAAATCTGAACTCAGGTTTTGAATTTGCAAAAGAAGTAAGGAAAAAATATTCCGACATACCAATACTTCTTCAGTCATCGGAACCATCAAACGAGGAGAAAGCCCGAAAACTTGGTTTATCATTTCTGTTAAAACAGTCCCCTACTTTCCTGCACGAATTAAGGCAGTTCATGATACAATACTTCGGATTCGGCGATTTCATATTCAGGACGCCAGACGGAACGGAAGTAGGCACCGCAACAGATTTATTATCACTCGAGCAGACATTAAAGCACATACCTGCCGAATCAATAAAATTTCACGGCGAAAAAAATCAATTTTCAAACTGGTTGAAAGCGAGAACGGAATTCTGGCTTGCAGACAAATTAAGGCCGCAGAGTGTAGAAGATTTCAAATCAATTGAAGATTTGAGAATACACTTAATCGAATCATTAAGGGAGTACAGAAAAATACGTGCCCGTGGCATAATCACGGATTTCAAGAAAGACACATTCGACCCTTCAAACAGTTTTGCCAGAATCGGCGGCGGTGCACTGGGCGGAAAAGCGCGCGGATTAAGTTTTCTAAATATACTGATAAACAACTACGGAATCAGCAGCAAATTTCCCGGGATTCAGATTGATGTTCCTCCCGCAGTTGTAATCGGCACGGACATATTTGACCAGTTCATGGAGGAAAACAATCTCAGGAATTTCGCATTGAACTGCAAGAACGACCGTGAATTAAAGATGCGATTCCTCGAAGCGAAAAAATTTCCCGAAGAAGTAATTGCTGAACTAATAGCATATCTTGACCTCGTAAGAATACCGTTATCAGTGAGGTCCTCGAGTCTGCTGGAGGATTCACAGTATCATCCTTTTGCGGGAGTATATGATACCTATATGATTCCGAACAAGGATTCCAATCCATTCATAAGACTTAACGACCTGATAAACACGATAAAACTTGTTTACGCTTCAACATACAACAGCAATGCAAAAGACTATTTCAAGATTACATCATACAGGTTAGAAGAAGAGAAAATGGCCGTGATAATACAGCGAATGGTAGGAAACCTTCACAGGAACAGGTTTTATCCCGATTTTTCCGGAGTTGCCAAGACTTACAATTTTTATCCGCTGCCGCCTATGACAGCGAAAGACGGGGTTGTATCAGTTGCGCTCGGACTCGGAAAAACAATTGTAGAAGGCGGAAACTGCATAAGATTCTGTCCTAAATATCCGACACGGCTGATACAATTTCACAATCCCAAAGAAACTCTTATAAACAACCAGAAAACATTTTATGCATTAGACCTCGAGACAGGACGTGAATCCGGCGATTCCAATTTCATAATACAGGAGGCATTCACAAAATCCTATGATATTCATTCTGCAGAAGAAGATAATACACTGCACTATGTAGGGTCCACTTATTCGCACGAAAATTACGCAATATACGACGGCATATCCAGAACGGGAGCAAGATTAGTAACATTTGCTCCGATACTAAAGAACAAAATATTTCCCCTTCCGGGTATAATTGAACTTCTGCTTGATATGGGTTCCTGGGGAATGGGAACGCCTGTAGAAATTGAGTTTGCAGTAAGAATGTCAGTACCTAAAGGAAAGCCGAAGGAATTCGGAGTACTTCAGATGAGACCGCTTGTAATAAGCCAGGAAGCGGAGGACATCTCAATTACAAACATTAAAAAGAAAGATATTATTTGTAAAAGCACTGAAGTCCTCGGTAACGGTACAATAAACAACATACACGATATAGTATATGTTGACAAAGATAAATTCGAGAGAGCCCTGTCGAGGGAAGTGGCAAATGAAGTAAGCGTATTTAATTCAAAACTTCTGGATTTAAACCGTCCATACATATTAATCGGTGTGGGAAGATGGGGAACATTAGATCCATGGCTCGGGATACCGGTTACCTGGTCCCAGATATCCGGAGCAAAAGCGATTGTCGAGGCAGGAATGAAGGATATGATAGTTGAGCCGTCCCAGGGTTCTCATTTTTTCCAGAACCTTACATCATTCATGATAGGATATTTTACAGTGAACACCGACACTGAAAACATATATTTAGACTGGGACTGGATATTTAACAACAAACCTGCGGATGAAATGAAATTTGTAAAACATCTTATATTTGACAAACCAATATTAGTAAAAATGAATGCTCATCAAAAAATAGGAATAATAACAAAACCGGGAGTTGTAAACAATGGCAGATAAAGAAAAAATACCCGACAAATGCCCTCATTGCGATTATCCGCTTTCCTCGTGGCAGCAGATACTGCTTAACATAGACAGGGCTTTAGTATGCAAAAACTGCTGGTACAGAATCTCATTAGACGATGAGGGAACAAAAGAAAACAAAAAAAATGAAGAAAAAAAATAAACCAATAATGATAGACACATACAATTCATTTCAGGTATCCCAAAAACAGGTAAT